>NZ_WWTL01000013.1:0-91248 GCF_009874105.1 Clostridium sp. BIOML-A1
GTGACTAAAATATAACACAAAAGAAGTATCTCTGCTTTTTTTATATTCAGTTGTAACACATGTATTGTAATCCTACAGTCAGTTTTTTGGCCTTTATTTTCTTCATCTTGCTATCCCCTGTGAACTACGTTACAATGAAATCTGGAGAGATTGTACTAAATATGCATAAGAAAGGCTATTCTTTGGATCAGATTGTCGAGATAACAAATCTGGATGTTAGTACAGTAAAGGCTATAATAGGCTAAACAGAGAAAACGGATCTGACATATTTCTATTAAAAGTATACAAAAATGAAAAAACAGGCGTGTGGGAGGCTACAAATGATTTGCAAAACATGTGGGAATGATCTGCAGGGAAATGAATATAACTGTCCGTTCTGTGGGGCAGCAGTTGATTATATAGAGGCGGTGGAGCAGGCAAAAGCAGGAAAGGAAGAAGGCTTTTCCTATCTGTATGAGATGACATATCGGAATAAACTGTATATTGCGATGAAATATATGAAGAATGAGGATGAAGCAATGGATGTTCTCCATGATTCCTATGTGAAAGCATTTGAGCGGCTTTCCGGTCTTCAGGATGCAAATTCATTTCCGGGATGGCTCAGTACCATTGTTGCAAATACCGCAAGGAATACATTGAGAGATCGCCATACAGTGAATTTTTCGGATATGCAGAGAGAAGATCAGGATGGGGAGGCATTTGAATATTCGATTGCAGATGAGAACATGACAGCCCAGCCTGAGATGGCATGTACAACGAAAGAAACGCAGGAAATGGTACAGGAGCTGATCGGATCATTGTCTGATGAACAGAGAATGTGTGTGCTGATGTTTCATATTGAAGGATACAGCATAAAAGATATTGCGACAGTTCTTGGATGTTCAGAGAATACAGTAAAGTCCAGATTGAATTATGGACGTAAGAATATCAAGGCAAAGGCCGAGGAGCTTCAGAAGAAGGGCTACAAGCTGTACAGCTACACACCTATGGCACTTCTTACCTATCTGCTCATGGCAGAACGAGGAACTATGCTGGTAGCAGGAACCTTCGACAAGCTGGCGGGTGTTGGAAGTGTAGTCGGTGCCGGACTGATCCATGGTGGAGCAGCAGGTGCGTTATCTGCTGCCGGAAGTGCCGGAGCGACCGGGGCTGCCGGATCGGCAGTTGGAACAGGTGCAGCGGCGGGAGGAAAGACTGCGGCAGTCACAGCCGCAAAACAGACCTTTTTAAAGACAGTAGCCGGTAAGATCACGATGGCGGTAGCCGGAGTGGCAGTAGCAGGCGGAGCAGCCGGAGTAGCAATCTACAATCATAATAAGAATACCTGGCAGGATGCGTATACAGAAATAATAAAAGAATACAGACAGGAAATTGAGAATTATAGCTGGCAGACTTCACAAGTGAGGGAGAATGAACCGACGTTGGTAGGAGAATCCAGAGCGATTACTGTTGCTGATATTATGGGAGATGATACTCCTGAACTGATCTTTGCGGCACAGGATGAATCAGATCCGAATAAAGCTGATCTTCATATATATACATATATAGATAATGAAGCAATACAGGTCTATAGTGGAGAACTTGATACAAGGTCAGATGAGAATCGGGACAAATGGGGATCAGAAGGAACACCATATGTATTAGTTTGCACTAGAGAAGTTTCAGAAAATGGATGCCGGTTGTACATACTTTGCAGCGATGGACAGAGTGATGATACAGAGATTGGTGTCATAGATAAGATGATAGAATTCGATGTGGCTACTTCTCGTGGAGATAGCTTACAACCGATTGTCTGGACCTGTCATGCAGAACAGGTGGGGGATGAAGAAACAGCATTGCTTGCAGAACGGGACGGTATATCTGTGGCCTGGGAGGAATATCAAGAAAAACGAGAGGAAATACATCAGGGAAAGAAGTTCGTGATTTTACAGAATATGGCATCACAGGTTCCAAATGGTTTATATGATCAGGTGACTGATATTCAGCGTGATTCATCAGGAAATGTGATAGCAGGCTGGAATGCCGGATCAATCTATTGTGAAATGTCCTATGCAAATGCACTGGAATGTTTAAAAAAGAATAAATAAAAAAATTATTAGAGTGCCTTTGGCTGTTTTTTAAGAATCAGTCGAAGGCATTTTATTTTATAAGAGAAAGTTCATTCTATAAAAAATTTCTCCGATTGAAAGTTCTGAATTTCTCCGATTGTATTTTACGAATCTCTCCGATTATACTTAAAAAATGGTGCCTGAAAAATTTTTAAAAAATTTCAAAAAATATAAAACTTTTTTGCAACCTCTGTGTCATATAGATGAAACGATACAGAGGTTGCATTTTTTATGGATGAATTTCCGGATGAAATGCTCCTCAGATAAAGAAAAGGAGAATAAAAATGAAGAAAATGAAAAGAATCGAAATCGCACAGTACATCGCATTGGGAGCAACCTGTTTAACCGTTTTAGGATTTGTCCTTTCCGGTATTTTTGGTGGAAGGATCCCGATGTCCATGATGGGGTATGGAGTTATGGCAGGCATTGTTTCCTACTTCTTCGGAGGGTTTGGAACTGCGGTGAGAATGGCAGGTAAGATAGCAAAATGGGGCTGGCTCATCGTACCATTTCCATATGACATCGTCACAGGTATGGTATCCTTCTTCATCTCGATCATGGTCTTTATCGGATTGCCGATCATTCCGATCCGTAAGGCATACAAAGAGCAGATGCTGGATGTTGAAGTAGTTGAGTAAAAAGAATGTAGAAAGAGAGGACAGATTATTATGAGTAGAAAAATGAAACAGATCATGTTAGCAGTAATTTTAATGGTGATGATGTGTGCAGTAAGTCCTGCGCGAAAGGTATCCGCAGAGGTGTTAAACAGTCCACAGCAGATCGTATGGGGACAGAGTTACAGTGGCGAGCTGGAGGATGCACAGAATAAATATGAGTATACATTTACGATGAAGAAATCCGGTACATTTTCACTTGCGATTGCGACGGAGGAAATTGGAAAGACACACACCGGGCTTAATTATATAAAAGTCAGCGATATGTATGATAATGAGATTTATACAGCATCAGTCAGTGAAGGAAATGGCAGCTATAAGGCAGAATTATTAGCAGGGGATTACAAATTATCTCTGTGTGCAGGCTTTTATACCGGCTGCAAGTTCACATTTACGGCATCTTATAAGGCATCCGGCGAGACACGTTCCGAGTCATGGCTGTCACAGAACGATGAGAAAACGATGGCATTTACCTATAAGGCAGGTACGACCTATAAAGGACAGTTTGCATTTAACGAGAAAAAAGATATCTATAAGATGAAGATGACAAAGAACCGGTACATGAACATTCAGATCAACAGCAAGATCAAGGAATTGAATATTGTGATCGAGAATACAAATGGTGACATTCACTATATTCAGACAGGGGTTACACCGGGAACCAGAAAATATACATTTTTCCTGCCAAAGGGAACCTACTACATCACGATGACCAAAGGCTGGCCATATAGTGTTGATCCAAATTATGCCGGAATGTATACATTTAAGACGACATTTACAGATGTTCCGAAGACCACTGTAAACAAGGTAAAGAATCTTTCATCCGGAAAGTTAAAGGTAACATGGAAGTGCAAGAGCAAGGCGACCGGATATCAGATCCAGATCGCAACGGATAAGAAATTCAAAAAGAATAAGAAAGTATATGATGCGCCATTTAAGAATTACAATAACTGTACATTCTGGGATCTGAAAAAGGGCAAGACTTATTATGTCCGTGTCCGTTCTTATGTAAAGGCAGGCTCCCACGAGAAGAAATGTTATTCTGCATGGAGCAAATATAAGACTGTAAAGATAAAGAAATAGAATATAATGTTATCCTGATTTTGTGGTATGCTATAATAATGCAAAAAATATCCAAAAACTTAAAACTTTTTACCCACCTGATCTGTCCAATAAACAGGAGGTGAGATATATGGATGTGTGGAAGGCAGTGTGTGCGTTTGTTGCATTGTTAAGAAAAGAACGAAAGGAGCTGCCGGACAATCCGGAACGCAAGAAAGAATTATTTGACCGGATCGAGCATGACAGGCAGTCCAGATAAATAAAGGTATAAAGATAATATATAAATTACAGAAATAAGATAAAAAGCAGGAGGAGCAGGATAACATGAAGTGCAGAACATGTGGAAATGATTTACAGGGGAATGAATACAACTGTCCGTTTTGCGGAAGCTGTGTGGATTATACACAGGCAGTGGAACAGGCAAAGGCAGGGCGTGAAGAAGGATTTACGTTCTTATATGAGAATACATATCGGAATAAACTCTACATTGCAATGAAGTATATGAAGAATGAGCAGGATGCAATGGATGTCCTTCAGGATGCCTATATAAAGGCATTTGCCAGATTAGATAGTCTTCAGGATGCAAATGCATTTCCGGGATGGATGAGTACGATCGTGGCAAATACTGCCATCAATGCACTTCAGAAGAAAAAGGCAGTCTTGTTTTCTGATCTGCAGAATGAAAATGATGAAGGGGATGTCTTTGAGTATACTCTGGAAGATGAAAACATGAGCACACAGCCGGAGATGGCATGTACCGTGCAGGAGACACAGGATATGGTGCGGGAGCTGATCAATTCCCTGTCGGATGAACAGAGAATCTGTGTGCTTATGTTCCATCTGGAGGGTTACAGTATCAAGGATATTGCCACAGTATTGAACTGTTCCGAGAACACCGTAAAGTCCAGACTGAATTATGGACGTAAGAATATCAAGGCAAAGGCAGAGGAGCTTCAGAAGAAGGGCTACAAGCTTTACAGCTACACACCGATGTGTCTTCTTGTATATCTGCTTATGGCAGAACGTGGAAATATGATCGTTACGCATGTATTTGAGCAGATGGCAGGTCTTGGTGGAAATATTGCAGCCGGCATCATTCATGGTGGTGCTATGCAGATGGCAGGCAATGTTACAGGTGGGGCTGCACAGGCAGGAGCCGCCGGACAGGCAGCAGGAGGAATTACACAGGCAGGAACTGCCGGACAGGTAGCCGGAGGAGCCACACAGGCAGGAACTGCCGGATCGGCTGCGGGTGCAGTAGAAACCGGAAAAACTGTAGCAGCTACAGTTGGTAAACAGGCATTTATAAAGACCATGACAGGAAAGATTGCGATCGCAGCCGCTTCCGTTGCCCTGGTAGGAGGTGCGGTCGGAGCAGGATTTGCATATAAGCACTCACAGGATAAGAAGAAAGATCAGAATGCAACAACAGAAGCCGCTTCGGAAGCAAGTGATGATACTGTTACAACAGAGGTGACAACAAAGGCAGAGGAAACCACTGAAGTTACAACGGAAGAACCAACAGAGGTAACGACAGAGGCAGCCATTGATGAAAGTCTTTATAAAGCAGCATACAAAGAGGTACTTGAATCCTATAAGACACAGATTGACAATTATTTCTGGCAGTATGAATATGATTATTCCACAAAGGCTGCAAAAGAAGAACAGACACCGATCGTATTTGCCGATGTTACAGGTGATGGTGTGCCGGAGATGATCCTGGTAAGATCAGAACAGAACGAAGCTTCAATTGCACAGATGGATATTTATAGCTTTGACGGAACAAAAGCAAAGAGAATCTTTGGAACGGATATGGAAGAATATGGTGGCTGGGATATAAATGCCGCTTCCGGAACCAGTTATTATCTGTTTACGACTAAGAAGGGAACCTTATATGCATATAGTGGAATCGGAGATGAGGGATATACGGATCAGTATATCAAATTTGCATTAGATGATTCCGGTATGCTTCAGAAAGCAACAACCTGGGCAAGAAAAGAAGGACCAAATGAGGATTATTCGGCAACGGTTGTTTCATGTACCAAGAATGAATCTGAGATATCAGAGGATAAGTATGATACGCAGGTAAAGAAATTACAGAAGAATTTTGATACCTTGTTAATGTATAATGGCCAGGGCAAGGATAAAGCCAAGGAGGTTCTTGGTACGCTGGATGATACCGCCATGACCTATGATGAAGCTATGGAATATCTGGGAAAGATCACACAGAAAAAAACGGACAAAACGGCATCTGACAAAAAGCAGGAGAAATCTGCCGATAAGAAAGAAGTCTCTGCCGGAAATGCAGGAGAGGTAGCAATGACATTGCCGGAGGATCTGCCGGAAAAATTTATTCTGACGAGTGGAGTAGGCGCATGGGGAGCCAGTATGGATATCAAGCCGGACGGAACCTTTACGGCATCTTATTATGATAGCAATTATGAGGGCAGATCAACGTCCAGCGGTTCCGGATCATTTAAGAATATTAAACAGGTTGATAAATATACTTACACAATGGAGCTGGACACTTTAAAGTATGATGATGAGATCGGTAAAGTGGTTGCAAATGATAACGGATACAAAACCACATTTACAGAACTTTACGGAATTGCGGGTGGAACGACATTTACAGTGTATCTTCCGGGTGCACCGACAGCAGATATGCCGGAAGGGATGAAGCGTTGGTTAGGTTTCCATTATTACAGTGTGCCAATACCGGAGACCCTTGACTGCTATGCAATCTATAATGTGGACACAGAATACGGATATTTTAATACAGGGTTACAGTAAATAGTAAGATGTTTTGGATACGATGAAACGCACTTTACGTTTTCTTATCCTCAAAAATGTCGTATTAGGTGTTGGTAAAAAGTGACACCTTTCCGGTTGAGAGTTGCGAATAACCCCCTATATCTTGAAAAAATAGATTATTTATAGTATAATGTCAAATGAGTAACTGTAACAAAAAGGAACGGAGAATACGAAGGAGCGTTACAGATGAGAATAAGCTACAACAAACTTCAAAAACTTATGATTGATAATCAAATGAAAAGACAAGATTTAATGCGTGCTGCGGAGATTTCATCGTCTGTTGCAACAAAATTAAATAAGAATGAAACAGTATCCCTTGATGTGCTTATGAGAATTTGCAAAGTATTTCATTGTGATATTGGCGATGTATGTGAAGTCATATTAGACGAATGATATGAGGAGGTCTGAAGATGGCGGCAAGTGGTAAGAAAAATATGTTTAACGAAGCTACTCGTGTTCAAATGCCAGCAATGGTTCATTTGACACGCCTTGGTTATACCTATTTCGGGAAAATAACTGAAGATATGGCAGGCACAGTATATGATCCTGATACCAATATCTTAATTAACGTTTTCAAGGAGCAGTTCGCACGGCTTAATCCTACCTACGCAGGAGAAGCGGAACAGACATTGAAAACTATTAGGCAGGAATTAGATAATGATGATATAGGACGCAGTTTTTACGAGCGTTTATCGTCTGTTTCGCCTGTTAGATTGGTGGATTTTGAAAATCCAAAGAATAATACATATCATTTTACCGCCGAGTTCACTTGTAAGCGTGACCAAGATGAATTTAGACCTGATATTACATTGTTTGTAAATGGACTTCCACTTGTATTTGTTGAAGTAAAGAAGCCGAATAATCACGGCGGTATGGTTGCAGAAAGCAAGAGAATGAACCAAAAGAGATTTCCTAATAAAAAATTTAGGAGATTTTTGAATATTACACAGTTGATGATTTTCTCTAATAATATGGAATATGACACTATGGGTGGTATTGTTCCGGTTCAGGGGGCATTCTATTGTACGACGGCAAAACAGTCTGCACCGTTCAACTGTTTCAGAGAAGAAAATCCTACAAATTTGGATATTGCACCTTATAATGCAGATTTCCCATATAAGGATATTGACCCGATTGTTGAAAAGAAGATATTGACTGACTTTAATTGTCAGGTTATTCATACTTCTCCGGAATATCAAACAAATTTAGATACCTATACACCGACCAATCGAGTACTGACATCTATGTGCAGTCCTGAAAGATTGTTATTTATATTAAAATATGGAATTGCCTATGTTCGTTTTCATAAAGAAATAAATGGCAAGATAGAGTTTATTGAGCAGAAACATATAATGCGTTATCAACAGATGTTTGCTGCATTAACAGTAAGAAGTAAGATTGATGAAGGTGTTAATTCAGGTGTTATATGGCATACTCAAGGTAGTGGAAAAACAGCCCTTTCTTATTACCTGACTTATGTTCTTTCTGACTATTTTAGCAAGCAAAATAAGGTTGCAAAGTTTTATTTCATTGTTGACCGTCTTGATTTGCTGAAACAGGCTTCAGAAGAATTTGAAGCTCGTGGATTGGTTGTAAAAACAGCAAGTTCCTGTGCTGAACTTATGGAACAGTTCCGTAACAATCAGGCACAAGAGGGAAATACGGGAAAACCAGAAATTACAGTTGTAAATATACAGCGTTTTGCTGAAGATAGGTCAAAAGTTGACCTTCCTGCGTATGCAACGAATTTGCAGAGAGTATTTATTATTGATGAAGCACATAGAGGATATAAACCAGAAGGCTCATTCTTGGCTAATCTTCTTGATGCGGATAAAAATGCGATTAAGATTGCGTTGACAGGAACACCGCTTTTGAAAGAAGAAAGAGAATCTTGGAGAGTTTTTGGTAATTATATTCATACATACTATTATGACAAATCAATTTTAGATGGATATACGCTGAAAATTATCCGTGAGGATATAGAAACGCAGTATAAGGAGCGACTTTCTGAAATTTATGAAAAACTTGAAACCTTGGTAGAAAAGAAAGATGTAAAGAAAAGTCAGATTGTTGAACACGATAACTATGTCAAAGAGTTGCTTAGATATATTATTTCTGACCTAAAGAGATTTAGACAAATTCAGGGAGATAATACGCTCGGCGGTATGGTCATTTGTGAAACAAGTGAGCAGGCAAGGAAGCTGTTTGCATATTTTGATGAAATTCAAACGGAACTTAATAAAGATGTTTCTATGAAAAGTCATTTGCGAGCTGGACTTATACTTCACGATAGTGATGACAAAGATACAAGAGATAAGATTATTGATGACTTCAAAAATAATATGACAGTTGATATTCTTATCGTTTTCAATATGCTTCTTACCGGATTTGATGCACCAAGATTGAAACGCCTGTATTTTGGTCGAAAATTGAAAGACCATAATTTGTTGCAGGCAATTACAAGAGTCAACAGACCATATAAAGAAAACCATTATGGTTATGTCATTGATTTTGCAAATATAAAAAGGAATTTTGAGGAAACAAATGAAGCATACCTCAAAGAGCTGAACCGTTTTAATGACCCGAATGAAGTTGGTGCTGGAAATGAAACAGATACATTCAAACAGGTTATTGAAGACCCGGCAGAACTCATTAAACAAATGCAGGAAGTGCAGCAGGTTCTTTTTAACTACACCACAGATAATGCAGAAGAATTTAGTTCTGAAATATCCACGATTGAGGATAAGCAGGAATTGCTTAAACTTAAAAAAATTCTTATTGCTGCTCGTGATTGTTGTAATTTGGTAAGAACCTTTGGCGATGATGAGTTAAAGGAAACATTTGCAAAAATGGAATTAACAAAATTGCCATCATTGATTTCAGAGGTGCAACATCATATTGATAACATAAATCAGAAGGAACTTTTTGCAAGTGATGATACCACGAAATTGCTTGTCAATGAAGCAATGGAGGATATTACATTTAATTTCAGCAAAATCAGTGAAGAAGAATTAAAAATTGTCGGTGGTAAAGACGCAGTGACAGAAAAGTATAAAAAGACTGTTCGTGCTTTTACACAGAATATCGACCCTGATGACCCTGAGTTTATTACTTTGCAGGAAGCATTTTTGCTTCGCTTCAAGCAACACGGCTTTGAACCTAAGAGTGTATCTGAGATTGAGGAGCAAGGAAAAGAACTGGAAGATATTCTAAAAAAGCTTGATGAATTGCAGAAGAAAAACACGGTTCTGCTGAGGAAATATAATGGCGATGCGAAATTCGCAAGGGTTCATAAAAGAATCAGGGAAGAAAATCTTGCTCGAAAAGCAGCAAATAAACAGCCGATTGTTTCAGAGTATGATATGTCTATTATGAATGTTTTGCTTTCTATTAAGTCTGATATTGACCAGAAAGTGTATGACAGAAATGATATATTGAAGAAAGACGCATATTTTGAGAGAACGGTTATGACACAAATAAAAGCAGGCATTGATAAGTTGGGAGTAGCGAGTGCTCGTGAGGATAGAGTATTTATACAGAGCAGGATTACAAAACAGTATCTTGATCAGTACAACCAGACTTATTCAGTGGCATAAAGGAGAACACAATGGAAGAAACAAAGACGATAAAAGAAAAAACCATAGAATTGATAGATGCCTTAAAAGCAACTTGTCAGACCTATGGTATGGGAAACGATGGTAATGAATATAAAATTATCACTCAGGTTTTCCTTTATAAGTTTCTTAATGATAAATTCGGATATGAAGTAAAAAAAGTCAGTCCTGTTCTTAAAAATGCCGAAAAATGGGAACTTGCTTATGCTGAAATGTCGGAAGATGACCGATTGGATATTTTTGATAGTTTACCGTCAGATATTCCATTACTTAACCCGGAACATCTTATTGCCAACTTATGGAATCAGCAGGCAAAGGGCGATTTTGATTTGATTTTTGACAGCACGATGACAGATATAGCGGATAAGAACATTGATATATTTTCAACTCAGACTGCTCAGAATACTAAAATACCGCTTTTTGAAAAGCTGACACAGTATGTAACGGACGATACAGCAAGAGCACCTTTTGCCCGTGCCTTGGTTGATAAGTTGGTAAATTTTTCTTTTGAAGAAGCATTTGAGAAGCACTATGATTTCTTTGCAGATATATTTGAATATCTGATAAAGGACTACAATACCGCAGGCGGTGGTAAGTATGCAGAGTATTATACTCCTCACGCTATTGCAACGATTATGGCAAGATTGCTTGTTGGAAATGCAACTGATTTACACAGCATTGAGTGTTATGACCCATCAGCCGGAACAGGAACACTTTTGATGGCTCTTGCTCACAAAATTGGAGAAGATAAGTGTACGATTTTTGCTCAGGATATTTCACAGCGAAGTAATAAAATGTTAAAACTTAATCTTATCCTGAACAGTTTAGTATCTTCTCTTGACCATGCAATTCAGGGAGATACGCTGATTGCTCCATATCACAAGAGTGATAATGGACAGGAATTAAGAACTTTTGATTATGTAGTTTCAAATCCACCTTTTAAGATGGATTTCTCAGATACAAGAGAACGTATAGCAGCGATGCCTGTTCGTTTTTGGGCGGGAGTTCCGAAAGTACCTGCCAAGAAGAAAGAGAGTATGGCAATTTACACATTGTTCATTCAGCACGTTCTTAATTCATTGAAATCAACCGGAAAAGGTGCGATTGTAGTTCCTACCGGATTTATAACTGCAAAGTCGGGTGTAGAAAAGAAAATACTACAACATATTGTAGACGAACATATTGTTTATGGCTGTATTAGTATGCCGTCAAATGTATTTGCTAATACCGGAACGAATGTATCAGTATTATTTTTCGATAATTCAAGAAAAACAGACAAGGTTGTACTGATAGATGCGTCAAAACTGGGAGAAGAATATAAGGACGGTAATAATCAGAAACGCAGACTTCGTGATTTTGAGATTGATAAAATTGTTGATACATTCCTTAATAAAGAAGCTGTTGATGATTTTTCAGTTGCTGTTACCTATGATGAAATCAAAGAAAAGAAATATTCACTTTCAGCAGGACAGTATTTTGATGTGAAAATTGAATATGTTGAATTATCACAGGACGAATTTAATGCTCGTATGAGTGCCTATGCAGAGAAGTTGCAGGAATATTTTGCAGAGGGCGACAAACTGAAAACGGAAATTATGGAGCAGTTAAAGAAGGTAAAGTATGAGTAAGGTAAAGTTATCCGAAATAGGTACATTTAAAAATGGACTGAATTTTTCGGCAGAGAGAGTATTATCTGGTTGTAAAATGATAGGTGTTCCAGATTTTGGAGATAATTATTTGGCAAAATTGGACGGATTAAAAGAGGTTGACGAGGATATAGTAAGCACGGATTATTTATTGCAGGATAATGATATACTGTTTGTTCGTTCTAACGGAAACAAAAATCTTGTTGGACGAGCTATGCTTATTGAAAAGATTAAAGAAAAAGTGACTTTTTCAGGTTTTTGCATCAGATTTAGAATAACTAATAATAATGTAAACCCATTATATATGCTTTATTTATTCAAGTCACCTTTGTTTAGGAAGCTCTTTTCAAACACACAACAAACAAGTATTAGTAATTTGAATCAAGAAATATTAGGGAATATTGAGGTTGAATTGCCAATAATTGGACAGCAAAATCGTATAGTAAAAGTTATTCATGGAATAACAAGAAAAATTGAAAATAATAAGAGGATAAACGATAATTTACCACATCAATCACTGATGGTAGCCTGACCGTTCATCAGCATAGGCAGCAACCAATCACGTAAAGTTGAAAGCTCAATATTTTCCTGTTGATTTTTGATAATTATCTTTCTTACTTTTTCAGCATAACTTTCAAAAGCATTCAATTCGGTTGTTGAAGGTACTTTTAAGGAATATAGTGTTAAGTTTTCTCTTGTAAGTTGTGGTTGTGCCGAACCTGAACATAAATAGTTTGGATTTTTTGCAAGCAAATAATAATAAAGATATTCTCTATACGGGAAATCAGAATGCGGCTTTACCACCATTGCGTTTCCAGTAATCCAAGAAAACGGTAATGTCATCTGAATAGAGCCGCAGCTTGCTCCTCTACAAGCGACAGCTATTTCAGACTCGGAATGATTATATTGGTTGTATTTTCCAATAATTCCGTTTGCTCCATACACAAAATAGTTCCCGTCTGCAATTAAATCTTTTCCACTAATTGTTTTCGGCTGGTACATTTCGGAAAGTTCTGCTAATGACTGCTGTTTCCATTCAGTATTTGCATTTTGCAAAAATTGAAATGTAAAAATTGTTTTTATTTGTTGCTCTAAATTATCGTTTAGCATATATCCCATAACTCTTGTGAGTGGCAGGAGTTAAAGCAGGGGACTACCGCTCCATAGTTGTTCTCTAAGTGATATAAAAGGAGAATTGACTATGAAACAGAATTTAATTACGGATATTGTTCAGGGTATGCTACCTTATTTGAACAATGCACAAACACAGCGATTGCAGGAGGTACTGCAACATACACTTTTTGATTATGAAGTCAAAAAGACGGAAAAGGATAAGGAATTATCGGAGCAGAACTTGGTTGAGTTGTTCCTAGCGGCAAAGAGAATTGAGGGCTGTTCCGAAAAAACTTTGAAATATTACAAAGCAACTATACAGGCAATGATTGATAGTATAGGTAAAGGTATTAAATATATTGTAACCGATGATATACGCTGTTACCTTACTAAATATCAGTCAAGTAAAAATTCAAGTAAAGTTACGATTGATAATATAAGACGAATACTTTCCAGCTTTTTTTCTTGGCTTGAGGACGAGGATTATATTTTGAAAAGTCCGGTTAGAAGAATACATAAGGTTAAAACTAGAACGAATATTAAGGAAACTTATTCAGATGAAGCACTTGAATTGATGAGAGATAATTGTACAGAACTCAGGGACTTGGCAATGATTGATATGTTGGCATCAACAGGTATGCGAGTTGGAGAAATGGTTCTGCTAAATCGAGAAGATATAGATTTCAATGAGCGTGAATGTGTTGTTTTTGGAAAGGGCGATAAGGAGAGAGTTGTTTATTTTGACGCCAGAACAAAAATACATTTGCAGAATTATTTACAAAGCAGAATGGATAACAATCCGGCACTGTTTGTATCCTTAAAAGCTCCTTATGAACGATTGAAAATTGGTGGTATTGAAGTGCGATTACGAAATTTTGGAAAACAATTAGGTCTTAGTAAGGTACATCCACATAAATTTAGACGTACTCTTGCAACTATGGCAATAGATAAAGGAATGCCTATTGAACAGTTACAGCAGCTTTTGGGACATAGAAAAATAGATACGACTTTGCAGTATGCAATGGTCAAACAGAGCAATGTTAAATTGGCTCATAGAAAATATATCGGATAGCGGAGGAATTTATGTCAGAAAGAATAGTGATAAAAGAGATATGCGAAGTGTACGATGGCCCACACGCTACACCAAAGAAAACAGTCGATGGTCCAGTTTACTTGGGAATAGATGCAATAACTGATGATGGAAAAATAAATGCAAAAGAATTTGCTCATTTGTCAGAAGAAGATTATATTAAGTGGACAAAAAGAGTAACCCCACAGTATGGAGATATTGTTTTTTCGTATGAAGCAACATTGGGAAGGTACGCTTTAATACCTAAAGACTTTTATGGGTGTTTAGGAAGAAGATTAGCTATTATCAGAAATGTAAGTAAGAATATTGACACATTGTGGCTGTACTATTATTTTCTTTCGCCGGAGTGGAAACAATTTATTCAAAGCAAGATTATAAAAGGTAGCACTGTAAATAGAATTTCTGTAGAAGATTTTCCGACATATACAGTTCCTAATATTTCAATTAAAGTGCAGCGTAAAATTGCTAATATACTTTCAAAAATTGATGAAAAAATCGCTTTGAATAATAATATAAACGATAATTTATCAGCAATGGCTTATGACATTTATATGCATAATTTTTTCTCAAAAAAGCCTAATGCTAAACTAAAAGATATTTTGACCGAAGCTGAAAAGTCAGCTATTCAGGTCGGAGAAGCAAAAACATCAAATGGCGAATATCCATTCTTTACAAGCGGTGCAACTATTTTAAAATGGAATGAACCATTTGTTGACGGTAGAAATTGCTTTTTAAATACCGGCGGTAACGCTGATGTTAAATTTTATGTTGGTAAAGCCGCCTATTCGACAGATACTTGGAGCATTTCTGCAAAATCAGAAATGTCGGATTATCTCTACCTAATGTTATTTTCAATCAAGCCTGAACTTAACCAAAAATTCTTCCAAGGAACGGGGTTGAAGCATTTGCAAAAGCCTTTACTTAAAGACAGAGCTATCTATGTTCCTGAAAAAATGGAATTAGAAGCATTTAACCGTCAAGTAATGCCGATGCTTGATATTATTTCTGAAAACACAAGAGAAAATCAGCAGCTAACATCTCTTAGAGATTGGCTTTTACCTATGTTGATGAACGGTCAGGCGACCATCAGTGACTGATACGATAAATTATCGTTTACAGTAGAAGGAGAACCTATATGATGAGTGTTTCAGATTGGATAAGTATTATTTGTGCGGGAGTTGCTTTAATAGTTACGGTTATTATTGCAGTCCTGCAAATAAGACAAAGCAACCGTATAGAGAGGTTTGAAAAAAGACAGGACAAGCGTGATGAGGAGCGTCGGCAAGAGAGAGTAAAAGCACAAGCGGTATCATTTATTTCTAAATATTATAAGGACAGAGGGCTTATTCCGCTATGTGCAATAGCCACGATGTATAATGATTTGTTTTATTACAACAGAGAGATGTATAGAGAATTTTGCTGTTGTACTAAAGAGGTTCAAAATAGAATTTTGGAATATTGTGATTTGGATTTACGAGTCAGTGAGTCCAATATTTATGAAAAGTGTTTGGCTGCAATAGAAAGTGTGCTAAGTGAACACTTTCCTGATGATAAAAGTGTTTTTTACGATGGAGGAAAATATTTCGCTCGTAGCATAGAATACTATGCAGATAAATCAATTCCACATCAAGAGTTTGGATATCAAAATCATATTACAGATGTTTTGGCTAATGCGTTTAATAGCAATGACAAAAAAGAAACACCAATTCAGCAGTTGGCGGTAGAATATGATTTTGGAAGTTGCAAAGAAATAGAGGCGTGCCAGTTGGTTACTGTTATAGCAGAGTTTGCAGCAATCTATGGGAATAAAAATAAAAACATTGATAAATCATACGGTTCTCCGGGAGGATACGATGGAGAAATTATAGGAACAATGGAAGATTTATTCCTTTTAGCTTTATTTGAAATATATACAAATTGTGTTTTATAAATTATAAGGTAAGTAGAATGATTTTTCAGAGAGGGTAAAACAAATGGCATTCGATTTTAAGAAAGAATATAAAGAGTTCTATATGCCGAAGAATAAGCCACAGATTGTGACAATTCCAAAGGCAAATTATATAGCAGTACGAGGTAAAGGAAATCCCAATGAAGAAGGCGGAAAATATAAAGCTGCCATTGGAGTTTTGTATGCTGTTGCCTATACTCTCAAGATGAGTTATAAGACGGATTACAAAATAGACGGATTTTTTGAATATGTTGTACCACCGCTTGAGGGATTTTGGTGGCAGGACAATGTTGAAAGTGTAGATTATACCAACAAATCAGCTTTCAACTGGATTTCTGTTATTCGTCTGCCTGATTTTATTGCAAAGAAAGATTTTGATTGGGCGGTGGAAACCGCTTCAAAAAAGAAAAAGATGGATTGCTCTGGTGCAGAGTTCTTGGGTATTGACGAAGGCTTGTGCGTACAGATAATGCATATAGGAGCTTTTGATGATGAACCTGCAACCGTGACAATGATGGATAAATATCTTGAAGAAAACGGTTATGTAAATGATTTTATTGGTGAGCGGCGCCATCACGAAATCTATTTATCAGACCCAAGAAAAGTTGCACCGGAGAAATGCAAAACAGTAATAAGACACCCAATAAAGAAGGCATAAATTGAGTAAAATGAAATTAGGTCAGAGGACAACTAATGGCATCAAGTAAAGAATATTTGGAATTTGTATTAGAGCAGTTGGCAGAATTGGACGAGATTACTTACCGTGCGATGATGGGCGAATTTATTATTTATTATCGTGGTAAAATTGTCGGCGGAATTTATGATGACAGATTACTTGTAAAACCGACAAAATCAGCAATTTCATATATGCCGACAGCTATTTATGAATTGCCGTATGATGGGGCAAAGGAAATGTTGCTTGTAGAAGATGTGGATAATAAGAAATTTTTAACAGGACTATTTAATGCAATGTACGATGAATTACCAGCACCTAAGCCAAAAAAGAAAAAGTAGACAGATACTATTGATGGAGCGATTGGTATATAAGAATTATGGAAACAAAACCAAGAATTTTATATTTACAAAAGATTTTACTGGAAAGAACTGATGAAGAAAATCCACTTTCCACAACACAGTTAATCAATATATTGAATGATGAATACGGAATATCTGCACATAGAACGACAGTCACAAAAGATATTGCTGCACTTCAGGAGTTTGGAATGGATATTGTTACTATCCATTCTACTCAGAGCAAATACTTTGTAGCCAGTCGTAAGTTTGAATTGCCGGAACTGAAACTGCTGATAGATGCAGTAGAGTCATCGAAGTTCATTACAAAGAAGAAAAGCGAAACTCTGATTGAGAAGATACATACGATGACCAGTCCGGGGCAGGTGGCAAAGCTGAAGCGTAATAACTATGTGGTCAATCGCATTAAGCCGGATAATGAGCAGATATATTACATCATCGACGCTATAAATGACGCCATCAACGCAGGTAAACAGATTTCTTTCCAGTATTACGATTATACTGGATTAAAGAAAAAGGTTCTGAAGAACAAGGGCGAAGTGTATAAGCTCAGTCCGTATAAACTTCTCTGGTGTGGGGATTATTATTATGTTCTCGGATATTCAGAGAAGAAAAGCAAGGTTATCAATTTCAGGGTAGACCGTATTGCTTCCAAGCCGGAAATATTGGATAAAGATATTATTCCTATGCCTGATGATTTTGATATTGAGAATTACACAAAGGAAGTTTTCTTTATGTTCTCAGGCGAGAAAGTTTTTGTGGATTTACGGTGTGATAACAGTCTGATGAAAACAATGGTTGACCGTTTCGGAGAAGATGTGACAACCCTTGCGTATGATATGACTTCATTCAGAGTACAGACCGAAGTATCAACCAGTCCTACCTTTTTCGGTTGGGTATTTGGTTTCAATGGCAAGGTACAGATACTTGCACCGGAAAGTGTGAAGGAACAGTACAGACAGATGATTGCAAAAGCCGATGAGGATATGCAGGAAAGCGAATAATTAAAAAATGAAATCCAAAGGAGCGATGGCTATGGAGAATAAATTAGAAAAAATCGGTCAAAATAATTTTATGGATAATTTTGTTAAAACCGATGACATTTTAAAGGATATGTGTGGGATTATTGAATCTTCACAAAAAGCTGCATATCGGGCGGTCAATACAACGCTGATACAGAGAAATTGGCTCCTTGGTTATAGAATTGCAAGTGAAGAATTGCAGGGCGAGGATAGGGCAAAATATGGAGCTGAAATTATAAAAAAGTTAGCAAAAGAATTATCGGCTGAATATGGAAAAGGTTATACAAAGTCGAATCTATATAGCTTTTATTCTTTCTATAAGACCTATCCTGAAATTTTCCAGACACCGTCTGGAAAATCTGTTGGACTACTGTCTTGGTCACATTATGCAGCGTTATTACAGGTTAAAGATAAGGAAGCTCGTGACTGGTATGAGAAAGAAGCCGCAGAACAAACTTGGAGTGTCCGTACTTTGCAGAGGAACATTTCTTCTCAGTATTATTACCGTATGCTCAAGACACAGAAAAAAGAGCTTGTAGAAAGTGAAATGAAGGAACTGACAGCACCGTATCAGAATGATAAGTTGGAGTTTATCAAAAATCCGGTAGTTGCAGAGTTCTTAGGATTTTCTCAGAACACAGATTTTACAGAGAGTGACCTTGAGAAAAGCATTCTTTCCAATTTGCAGAAATTCTTGATGGAGCTTGGAAAAGGATATGCTTTTGTGGCAAGACAGCAGCATATTCATACGGAGAAGCAGGACTACTATATCGACCTTGTATTCTACAATTACATACTGAAATGCTTTGTCCTTATTGATTTGAAAACAGAGAAGATAACACATCAAGATGTAGGACAGATGGATATGTATATCCGTATGTATGATGAACTGAAACGCAGCGAGGGCGATAACCCAACAATCGGTATTGTCCTTTGTTCCGATACAGATGATGATATTGCCCGTTATTCTGTTATGCACGGAAATGAACAATTATTTGCTTCAAAGTACAAATTATACCTGCCGACAAAAGAAGAACTGAAAGCGGAGATTGAAACTCAAAAGGCAATGTTCTATCTTCAGCAGCAGGACAATGAAGAAAAGGAAACAGAATAGAATTTGTGCAGACCGTCTGCACAAATTGTAGGATGGAACCTGTATAAATGCAGAAAGCTGTAAAAATTTACGTTGAATTTTACAGCTTTTTTGCATTTACTATTAGTAGAAATGAGCAATACATAAAGGAAGGAGTTGAAAGTATATGGTTAACATTTTACCAGTTTCAGATTTGA
Organism: Clostridium sp. BIOML-A1; assembly: GCF_009874105.1. NCBI lineage: Bacteria > Bacillati > Bacillota > Clostridia > Eubacteriales > Clostridiaceae > Clostridium > Clostridium sp. BIOML-A1. The sequence goes on from NZ_WWTL01000013.1 coordinate 19,411, forward strand.
GAAATTATAATGAAGTTCTGAAAAATTGTCACAAAGGAGAGCCTGTGTATCTGACCAAGAATGGTAGAGGACGTTTTGTGGTTATGGATATTGAAGATTATGAACGTGATCGAGCAGAAAAGAAGCTCTTGATGAAACTTCAGGAAGCAGAAGAAGCGGTAAAGGATGGTGAAGGCTGGCTTAGTATGGAAGAACTAAAAGAACAAACGGGGGAATGAAATGTTAAAATTACGGATCAATCCGATTGTTGTTAAGGATTTGAAAGAAATTCGAGATTATATTTCAGAAGATAATAAGGAGTATGCAGCACGGACAGTACAGGAGATTTATAACAAATTTGAAAACCTTCAAATGTTTCCAGGGATAGGCGCAGAGCTTTCCAAAAGAGTTAGTTTTCAGACTGATTATAAGTATGCTGTATGGGAAGACTACACACAATAATACTAAAAATATATAAACCTTACCCTCTCCAGTGTTTCAAGAAAGGCGATAACACGTTTTAACATATCAGGAGCTTCTTCGGGGAACTGTTCTTCCATGATGGATACCAGATTGAATACCGTGTTGTCGCCATTTATATGAACCCATAAGGTACTGCCATATCGGTCAAGCCTGATATGGCTTTTCTTTGGTTTGTGAAAATATTTCTGGGCGATCTTGTGATAAAAACCGGTATGCGGCATCTCGATTACAATAATTCCATCGGGCGACTGTTCCCATGTATAATTCAGATTGATGCAGGGGATTTTGTCCATATAGTTTGCAGTATGGGAAAGAAAACCGGATTTTGATCTTTTTATAAAAAATTGCGAGAGGGTATCTTTACGATTATGGTTCTGTTTTGCAATGACATTTTGTATATTATATTTTTGCATGAGAAAATAAATCCTTTCCGGGTGAAGATATTAAAGTGTGTTATTGGATGATTGTTTATCCTTCGTTTTATGGATCATGTAGATCATACTGAAAAGCAGGGCAAGGAAGAACAGGCAGCCGCCCCATTTTCCAAGATGGAATCCCATAAGTCCCAGATTGATCCGATCACTTACGCCGAATACGGCAAGGATGGCAAGCAGGATTCCAACCAGCCCTTCACCTGCAATCATACCGGAGGAGAAAAGGATACCATTATTGCGGACGGTTTCGCGGGAACCCTCATCGGCAAAGCGGCGTTTCTCCACGAAAAGGCGGATCAGACCACCGATCATGATCGGAACTGTCAGGTAAATCGGCAGATACAGTCCGATGGCAAATGGCAGAACCGGGATACCTAAGATCTCGACAACGATAGCAATGCAAATGCCGACAATAACAAGCCCCCATGGAAGATTGCCATTCATAACACCTTCAACGACCATTTTCATAAGGGTTGCCTGCGGAGCAGGAAGCTCGGTAGAACCATATCCCCATGCGGCATTCAGCAGATAGAGAACACCACCGATCGCAAGACCGGATGCGATCGATCCGATCAGTTCGCCAATCTGCTGCAGATATGGGGTTGCACCGACGATATACCCCGTTTTCAGATCCTGCGAGGTGTCTCCGGCCATGGCTGCAATTATGCAGATAACAGTACCGATGCAGATGGCAGATGTCATACCCCGGTATCCTGTTATGCCGGCTTGCTTTAACAGGATCGTTGCAAATAGCAGGGTTGCGATCGCCATACCGGACACTGGGTTATTCGATGAGCCGACGACACCGACCATTCTTGCAGATACGGTTGCAAAGAAAAATCCGAAAATAATGATCAGAATGGATGTGACCGGATTGATCGGAATATTTGGAAAAGCACTCAGACCAAATGCTACGATCAGGATACCGCCGATCGCATAAGGAAGCGGAATGTCTTTAGATGTTCGCGAATTTCCATCTGTATGTCCGAAGCCTTTCAGGGCTTTGGCAAATGTGGATGCGATCAGCGGAAATGATTTTAGCAGGCTGAAGATGCCGCCGGCTGCCACCGCGCCTGCACCGATATACCGCACATAATTTCCCCATAACTGATCGACTGACAGTTCGCGGATCGGAACGGAAGCGGGGAACAGGATGTTGTCACCTCCAACAAGAACGAGCAAAGGCATGATAACAAACCATCCAAGCACAGCACCGCTTAACAGATACGAAGCGACCTTTGCACCACAAATATAGCCGACACCGACCAGCGCAGGGAGGACATCCATACCGAAGCCCGATCCTTTATAAGAGGAAATCGTCCATGTGATCTCACTTGGAAACAAATGCAGACCATCAGCGATAAATTTATAGACAGCAGAGATGCCAAGCCCGGAAAATACCTGCATGGATTTGTGACCGCCGGTTTCTCCGGCGAGCAGTACTTCAGCGCAGGCAGTTCCTTCCGGAAATGGAAGTGTACCATGTTCTTCTACGATCAGAGCGGTACGAAGCGGGATCATGAACAGAACACCGATCAGTCCGCCACAGATGGCGACAAATGCAATCATCAGAAAAGATGGAGGTTTTATATCGGGATTTTCATCTGCCCACATGAACAGGGCTGGCAGCGTAAAGATAGCTCCGGCGGCCAGAGATTCACCTGCAGAGCCGATCGTCTGCACCATATTATTTTCCAGAATAGAATCGCGGCGCATGATCATGCGCACAATACCCATAGAAAGAACGGCAGCAGGGATGGAAGCGGAGACGGTCATACCGACTCGTAAGCCCAGATAGGCATTTGCACCGCCGAACACGACCGCCAGGATAATGCCAAGAATCGCAGAAGTAGGTGTAAGCTCCGGCATCACCTTATCTGCCGGAATATATGGTTTAAATTGTTTCATATACAACCCTCAAATCATAGTTTTATGCCACTAGTATGTACAGAGTCTGGCAGAAACATACACAGAAAATCTGAAAAAAGAGCTTCATCAGATATGTCAAGACATGGAAGCTGAAATAATAAAATAGAAGGAAGCTACATCTGTATCCAGCTCTATGGCTACTGGCAGGTGGTTTGAAACGCGTTCCACTTTCTATTTGGTTCGCACGCTGATTTGTCAGCAGTCGCCCAAACTCGTCCTTACGGACTCAGACAAGGGCTTGGTGCTGACAGCTAGTGCAAACCTCATAACGAAAGTTCCACTAATGTTTCAATTCACCTGCCACTAGCCATAGAGCTGGAAACAGGTAGGATGTGTTTAAAGAATAACGCCTGCTGGTTGTACCTAAGGAATATCGTATATTCCATGGATACAGCCAGCAGGCGTTTTTGCTTTATGTGTTATTGTTATAAAATAGTTTATTTATTGAGGGCGGCAAGCTGTGCTTTTAAAGCCGCGATCTCAGAAATCATTGCGTTCTTCTCAGAAAGAACTGTAGCAATTTCAGCGTCTTTTTCGGATATCACTAAAGTCATCTCGTTTTCTTTCTCGTTCAAAGCCGTAATTGCGTCATCTCGTTCCTTTTGTAGTTCATCGATCATATAGTGAACCGTATTCTCATCTAACATTCGAAGTGCTTCTGAAAACATGGTGATCACCTCCTCCGGATCATACATATATTCAGACATATCCTTACAGATGGCTTCCATCCAGGGATAGTCAGATACCAGTGCAGCAAGGTCGTCAACCGACTGGGCAGTCAGTAATGACAGCCATGCATTAAGTTCATTGATATCTTTAGCATACTTACTTTCACGGAAAACGTCAAGGGCAACCACATAGAATTCCTGCAAAAGATTCAGTTTGATGCCGGTATCAAAAACAGTTTTTCCATGATGCAGATAAATATCAGCTGACTGTGTCTCTTTGCATTCATTAGGACTGTTTTCAAACATCACGATCGTGTAAACCGTTTTCAGATCCTTGTAGGTAAAGGCGTTTCCTTTCAGGCTTTTCACTCTTGTATACTGACGCAGCATGAGATCGGAGGAGTAGCAGGACATACGTTCACCCGGAAAAGCGTATGGAATCTTCTGGATCTCGACATTTGCGATCGAGCCATCTTCCAACTGGACAAGGATATCCAGAAGCAGGAGCGAGGTGGACGGCAGCATGCTGTCTTCATTTGACAGGATGCACTGAACTGTTACCTTTGTGCCGATGATACTGCTGATCAGACTGGATAGCCGTTCCGGATAGATGTCCGGGTTGAACAGCTTCTTGAAAAATGGATCATAAGTTAAAGGCAGAGTTTTTGTACCCTCCATAAATCCAAGAAAGCGGTTCTTCCATTCCTGTGTCATGTTCTGATAGGCAAAGTAGCTTCGCGGATGCTTCCGGAGCTCCGCAAGACATTCCTTTTCCGTGCGAGTAGGAAAGAGCTGGTGGATGTTTATTGGAGAACCATTGGTTGGTTGACTGGCATGGTTATGGTTGGTAATTTTTTCGTTTGATATCGGTTGATTGTTAAGGTGATGATTGTTGTTTTGGTTATACATAGATTTTATTCCTCATGATTTCCGGCGCCTGTTTTGTCGACAAAGGGAGCATAGCATAAAAATAACAAGAAAAATCGTAAATGTAACAAATGGTATGTCTGGATGTAACTTTCGGTAATTTTTGCTGTTTATCCCCCCATAACCCAAGATTATATCAATGTTGTTGAGAGAAAAAAGGATCTATGCTACAATGGTGGCGTGAATTTTGAACGGACAGAAAGGCAACACTATGTATAAATACTATTTATTTGACCTGGACGGCACAATAAGCCAGTCCGAGCCGGGCATTCTCAATTGCATTCGCTATGCTCTGGATGCAGCCGGACTGCCGGAGCCATCGGAGAAAGTGTTAAAGACATTTATCGGACCATCGTTGTACGATTCCTTTACATCCAAATGTCATGTTGACCACGATCAGGCACTCTGGCTGGTGGACAAATACAGAGAACGATATAACGTGATAGGCCTATATGAGACATCTATCTATGGTGGAATCCCAGAGACACTCAAAGCCTTAAAAGAAAGAGGCGCAAAGATCGGAGTGGCGACATCCAAGCCTACAGCACCGACGGAAAAGATACTGGCGAAATTCGATCTGGCACAGTACTTTGATGTTGTGGTAGGAAGCAATCCGGATGGAACCGGCTCGGACAAGCAGGTGCTGATCGCAGAGTGCCTGAAGCGGTTGAAGGAAGCCGATGCGGAAGGTACGAATATGCTACAGGCAGACCGGGAAGAGGCAGTCATGATGGACGATTCCAAGCCAGAGGTTAAGACACAGATACATGAAAAGGATGCCGTGATGATCGGTGACCGGATGTTTGACATTGATGGCGGACATGCCTGCGGAATTGATACGGTCGGTGTTCTGTATGGATATGGAAATCGTGAGGAATTTGAAAAAGCCGGCGCGGAATATATCATCAGCCGCCCGGAAGAGCTCCTGACATTGTAAGGGAGATCAGACAGAGGCCCTTTTGATATTATAAGGAGACTTTTAATGGGTATTCATAAGGATATTAAGGGTATATAGAAGGCAAATGCAGGCACATACCATAAAAGAGGAGACGAAAACGTGAGAAAATTATTGACGCTTGAGGATATCCATGAGCGTGAGAAAACAATGGTGTTCATGTTCCATGATCTGTGTGAGAAGCATGGGCTGCGGTATTATCTGTGCGGCGGCACGCTGCTTGGAGCAGTCAGACATCAGGATTTTATTCCGTGGGATGATGATATCGACATTCTGATGCCAAGACCGGATTATGAGAGATTACAGGAAGTGATCAAAGAGCAGCCGTTTCTGCCGGATCATAAGTTCCTGTCGACGAGCCTTGGCAATCTGGATGAACCATATACGAAGCTTGCGGATACGAGGACCAGACTGGACAAATATTATACAAAAGACAAATATGATATCTATCTGTGGATGGATATTTTCCCGATGGATGGACTGCCGGATGATGATGCAGAGATTGAACGGATCTATAAAAAGGCACATTGGTATCGCCGCATCATCCAATATCTGAAGATGAAGACAGGGCGGGGCGGTAATCTGGTCAAGAAGATCGTGAAGCCGATCCTGAAACCATTTGCGCATTTGATATGGGGCAAGAAGCGGACAGTGAAGAAGCTGATCCGGTTATGTACACAATATGATTTTGAATCATGCAAATATGTTGGCGGCATTGCCTGTGGCTATGGTCCGCAGGAGAAGATGCCAAGGGAAGAATATGTAAAACCAATGAAAGTGACATTTGGCGGACGGGAGCTGATCGCACCGGGTTGTACCGATTACTATTTGACATCCCTTTACGGTGACTATATGAAGCTTCCGCCGGAAGAAGACCGGAAAGCTCACATTATCAAAATGTATCAGGTGGAAGAATAATAGATATTTGCACGGCGGGCATAGCAATATGCCGAAAGTGCTTTCCATGACAGGATAACAATTCGTACAGATATTTAGAAAAAATATTGCAGGAGGAAATAATAATGAAAGATAAGATTTTAGAAGAAGATCTGTTGTATATTGCAAATGCAGGTGGAGATTATGAGAAATTATACGGCAAATCCATCTTGATCACAGGAGCAACCGGACTGGTTGGTTCACAGATCGTAAAGGCACTGCTTAAGATGAACGAAGTAAAGAATGCTGATATCACGATCTATGCATTTGTCAGAAATGCAGAAAAGGCAGACAAGATCTATGATGAATTTGCAAAGGATAAGCTGGTGTATGTGATCGGTGATGTCGGAGATCCGGTTACCGATGAGACTGTAACCCTGTCAAATGGCAAGAAGATCTCAGAAGTACAGATCAACTACATCATACATGCAGCAAGCCCTACAGCATCCAAGTTCTTTGTGGACTATCCGGTGGAGACGATCATGACTGCGGTAAATGGTACAAAGAATATGTTAGACCTTGGTAAGGAGAAGCAGTCCGAGGGTGTTGTATATATATCATCGATGGAAGCATTTGGCGCACCGGATCCTGAAAAGCCATATGTAAAGGAAGATGATCTGGGATACATTGATATCCACAATCCAAGAAGCTGTTATCCGGAGGGCAAACGTCTCTGCGAATGTATGTGTTCTTCTTACGCAAGTGAGTATAAGCTGCCGGTTCGTATTGCAAGACTGTCACAGACATTTGGCGCAGGTATCAGCTATGAAGAGAATCGTGTATTTGCACAGTTCGCAAAGGCTGCTATGAATAAGACGGATATTGTTCTGCACACAGCCGGAAAATCCGTTGGTAACTACTGCTACACCAGAGATGCCGTAATGGGTATTCTGCTCCTTCTTGTAAAGGGAAATGATGGTGAAGCCTATACCGTAGCGCATCCGGAAGCACATATCACGATCGGAGATATGGCAAAGATGGTTGCAGAGAAACTGGCAAATAATGAGATCAAGGTCGTATTTGACATACCGGAAAGTGCCATGACATTTGGCTATGCACCGGATGTAAATATGCGATTGAATTCAGATAAACTTCAGGCACTTGGCTGGAAGCCGGTGATCGGTCTTGAGGAAATGTATACCCGTATGATGAAGAGCATGGAGTATACAAGATAAAGTTCGGAAAGAAATAAACAGAAACTGCTGCTACAGGGGACGACCTGTTCTATGGTAGCAGCAGTTATTTGCATTACAGGAAAATCTGGGATAAAGAAAACAGGAGGAAGTGACAGTTGGTAAACAGGATCGTAGTCGGAGCGGACAGCTTCAGTATACATGGAAAATTTGATGAGCAGGGGATGTTCCTTTTGATGGAAGAGGGCGATATCCTTTCAGATGAGGATTTTGCGCGTATCGTGACCTTTGTTGATGACCACAGGAACGGAGATATCTTTCTGTTGCCGAAGAAATACGGACTGAGCAGGAACAGCAAGAAGGGAATTATGTATGCGCCGTTTTCCGCATATCGCGAGAAAGGAAAGCATGCGCCCTGGCTTGCACAGAAGCTGGACAGAGATCAGGAATTTCATGGTGTCTATGAGCAGCTTACAAATGGGGTGATCTCTACGGAGATTTTAAGATTCCTGCACGGATTTACACCATTCGGTATGATATTTAAGGGAAGTCTGTTAAATCAGTTGATGGAGATTGCAGATGCCGGAATACAGAGTAGTTCTGCCGGAATACAGAATGCCGGGCAGGATGCAAATGTGACATTCGGAAGCCCTGCACACACATTGGAGGACGTTCTGGTAAAGGGATCATTTCCGGTATTAAAATGGCTGCTTGCGGTTCAGGCAAGAGCCTGTCTGGATGAGAAGCTCTATTATATCGATGGTGTTGACTATACTTTGAAAAACAGCTTTGAAGGGGATAAGACCTTTTTTGAAGGAATCTATGACCGGGCATGGTATAAGGATACCGTTGATCAGCTGATCGAATGGTTAAAGGAAATGTCCATCCATCAGGAAACCCTGCAGATGATTGTTATGCAGCATGCACTGTTCATTGTAAAATATATGATCCAGGCAAATCTCGATAACCTGAACAAGCATTTATTTGAAGAGACCGACGGCGAGGCTTTTTTGTGGAAGCTTGGGGAAGTGCTCTCTTATATAGATGATTCGATCATTTGTGAGAATCAGGGATATCATGTGGATATGAAGAATGAAGACTGTCTGGTATGGGTATTGCTGATCCTAAAGTATAAGGACACCGGTCTGGAATTTGATTTTGCGGATGGCTGCTACAGCTATAATGATATTCAGATCGGAGAACTTACGAAGCCGACGGCGGACATTCAGTTTATGGATAATAAAGATATGGAGGATCACACAGAGCTTACGATCGAAGGACGGTTATCGCCTATTCTTTTGATGAATGGAGCAGAGTTTGGTGTTCTGGTCGGTGACCGCTTCTATCCGGCAGAATATAATGAGCGGTATGCACATACAAAAGCATTTGGCATGTCGATCTTCAAGCTTCGGGCGTTTACGATCCGGGTGGAACTTCCATATGGACAGGAAACAGAACTGGCTTATGTAACAAGAGTCCGGACGGATGTCTTTGAAAATGGTGAAACGATGGGAATGTCGGTAGAGGATCTTCCGGTCACTCTGGAATTCGATTCTCATTTCAGCCGTTTGTGCGACCGTTTCCGTCACAGCTATTGGAAGATCAATAAGAAGCTGTATATGTATAAGACAGAAGCCAATATCATGAAAGTTGATCCGGTAAAGCATGGGAAGATTGCAGGCAGAGAACTGACGTTATGGCGGGATATGTTTGCAACCGGACAGAAGAAGGTTATTAAGTTTATCATTGTCCGGGCGTTCTTAAAGGCAAAGCCGGTTTTAAAGCATCGTCCGATCTGGCTCTTTTTTGATAAGATATATAAGGCGGGGGACTCTGCTGAATATATGTACAAATATGCAAGAAGCAAGAAGGATGGCATCAAATGCTATTATCTGGCAGATGGGGCATCGGAAGATTACGCACGTCTGGAACGCGAAGGTATGAAGCCGGTCAAACGGAGAAGCGTCAAGCACCGGTATGCATTTTTGTATGCGGATATGGTGATCGTGTCAAACTCTACCGTCTACGCATTTAATGATTTCGGTACGATCAATTCGGCACTGATCCGTGATCTGATGAACTTCCATGTAGCCTGTGTCCAGCATGGTATGTCTATCCAGAAGATCGCAGTTGCGCAGAACCGGTTGAGAGATAATACACGGTTGTATTTCTGTGCATCCAAATATGAGATTGAAAATCTGTCGAAGCCGATCTACGGCTATGAGGGTTATGATGCATTGAAGCTGACCGGAGTACCGCGTTATGATGGACTTATAAATGAAGATAAACGGCAGATCCTGTTATCCCCGACCTGGCGGATGCAGGCAGCAGTTCCGGTTACAAAGAATGAGGGTGTGAGCCGTGACTACAATCCACTTTTTAAGGAGACAACCTATTATCAGGTATATAACAGCCTTATTAATGATGAGCGTCTGATCGCTGCGGCACAGAAATATAATTATAAGATCGTCTATGTACTGCATCCGATCGTCAGCCCGCAGATCGATGATTTTGATAAGAATCCTTCGGTAGAGATCATTCCGGCGGTTGCCGTTCATGGACATTCCGGTGTCAATTATGAGAAGGTGTTCCGGGAATCCAGTCTGATGGTTTCGGATTTCTCCGGTGTTCAGTTCGATTTCGCTTATATGCGTAAGCCGGTGGTCTACCTGCACCATCACGATATACCGAAGCATTATGAGGAAGGAACCTTCCACTATGATACGATGGGATTTGGCGAGATCTGTGAGGACAACGACGAATTGATCGATGTTCTGATCTCTTATATGCAGAATAACTGCGAGATGAAACCGGAGTACCGCAGACGTGCCGATGATTTCTTCCGGTTTGACGACCATGACAACTGTGAACGGATCTATGATGTCATGATCGACTACCAGAAGACAAAGATTCATTAAGATATAGCTTTTTCTATAGCATCAACTATGACCTCCAGGGTTTTTAACCGGGCATATTTTTTATCGACTGATTCGATGATGTGCCATGGAGCATAGGTGGTGCTTGTTTTTTGCAGCATTTCATTGACGGCTGTTTCGTATTGATCCCATTTTTCACGGTTCCGCCAGTCCTCATCTGTGATCTTCCATTGTTTTTCTGGTGTATTCTGACGCAGCGTGAATCGTTCAAGCTGGGTGTCTTTATCAATCTGTATCCAGAATTTGATGATCACAGCACCCCAGTCATACAGTTCTTTTTCAAATTCGTTGATTTCGTTGTAAGCACGTTTCCAGTCATTTTCACTGCAAAATCCTTCGATCCGTTCTACCATGACTCTGCCATACCATGTTCGGTCGAAGATAGCTACATGACCGGAGCGTGGAAGCCTGGTGAAGAAACGCCAGAGGAAATGTCGGGATTTTTCATACGGAAGAGGACTTGCGATTGGGAATACTTCGTAACCGCGAGGATCTAATGCTTCCGTTACACGCTTGATATTGCCGCCTTTTCCGGCAGCATCCCAACCTTCGTATGCAATGATGACAGGAATCTTTTTGTGGTAAATGCTGTTGTGCAGCTCTCGAAGCTTTCCCTGTAATTCTTTCAGACGTTTGGAATATTCTTCATCAGATACCGTCTTGTCCTGTAAAGAGATATCCGACAGCTTCGGCATGTCCATAAGAGGGAATACATTCTGTGGGATCGGAACTGCCAGTGAATGATTCTGTAGGGCAACATCGATTCCCTCGGTCAGGATTTCCAGAACCTGAAGCTCTGCCCATTTCTTGGAGCTGCCATCGATGATATACCATGGTGCGCGGGAAGAATCGGTAGCATCTAAGAATTTGTCAAAGATATCCATGTATTTGTCATAATGCTTGTTCTGTGCAAGGTCGGTATCGGTCACTCTCCATTTGGTTGCAGGATCATCGGCAAGCGTCCGGATCCGTTTCTTCTGTTCTTTCTTCGAGATGTTCAGGAAGAATTTGACAACCAGATAGCCGTTATCGGTCAGCTGTCGTTCAAATCTCCGAACATTGGCAATTCGAAGCTCATAGTCTTTTTTTGTCAATTCTTTGTGTGCGTATTCACGCGTAAGCTGATCCATCCAGCCGGAATCCATAAAGACAAAATTGCCGGCTTCCGGTATCTCTTTTACAAATCGCCAGAGAAATGGTTTCCGTCTGTCTTCTTCTCTGACCTTTTCCAGCGATGCAACCCGGTAAAAACGTGGATCGATATTGTTGATGATCCGTCCGACCAGACTGCCTTTGCCGGAAGTACCCCAGCCTTCTACCAGAACGATGACCGGAAGCTTGTGTTCCCGGACGGCCAATGTCTGCGCCGCCAGCTTTTCCTGCAAAGCCTTTAACCGTGTCTTCATTTCCTCGTCCGATGGCTTTTCCTTCATAATTCGATTATTCAACATACATAACACCCCCTGTGTAATAATGAAATTAATTTTTTTATATTGTGTGAATTATGCGTTGGGATATCTTAACTTACCAATGCAGGGGCATTTGAGGTCGCCGGTCCTTAGATGGCGCATTAGCGGCATCTTAGTACCGCTGCAGACCTAACTGAGACTTTACCGAGGTTTATCCGAGGTTAGTTCGAAGTTACACAGCGGGAAAACGAGCGGAAGCGTCCCCTGATTGGTAATGTTAAAGGTATCCCATGCATATCAATGTATAATTTAAAAAATTAATTTCATTATTTTCCGGTTATATCATAAAGTCAATGGACAAAATGCATTAAATATCAAATCGAGAAGAACACGCATATAAAAATTTTTTTTATTGTGTTAACAAATCCTATTGTCATGCCGACTGTTATATTGTAGAATATACATGAGGTTAGGGTTGGATTCTTGTAGAATTTATTTTGTGCTGAATTTTGAAATAATATTGAATGAAAGCATTCTTTTTTTTTCAGAAAGAATGCACATAGGAATGATACAGGAGGGACGCAGACTATGACATCAGGTGAAGAATTATTAGAATTAAGAAAGTCTACAGGAATGAACAGACGCGAATTTGCTGAGTATTTCGAGATACCGTATAGAACTGTACAGGACTGGGAACTTGGAAATAGAAGAATGCCATACTATCTTCTTCGTCTTATGGTTTACAAAGTAGACAAAGAAAATCTTGCAAAGCAGGACTGATTCAGGTAATTATTTTTTAAACAGATGATGGGCGAATAGGTATTGAAAAATCACGGGCATGTTATGTGTCCGTGATTTTTTAAGAAAAACAGAAAATAAAGCACACAAAACAGGGAGTAGAAACAGTGGCAAAGCAGTACGTGATGATCAATGACATAATCGAAGAACATAATGCGAGAATGTATAACTTAAGAAAATACTACCCGTTTTTTGTGTTATCGGAAACTGCATTTACACAGTACAAGGATGGACGATATAACAGTTTGGATATGGGATATATCACCATGGCGGTACTGCGTTTTTTTATTGAGGAAAACAACTTCAACGAGAGGGACATCACATATCCCCAGTGTGAAGCATTTATAAAAGAGCTACTGATCCGTGATTTCGATATTGAGATCGAGGACGAGGATATGGCAGACCTGATCTTATATATATTTGACAAGATCAGAAATGACGGAAAAGCATTTGAATTTACATTTTACGATCCGGGTAAGAAGCAGAAGAAGACCGGACGTGTCAGACTGATCGACAGCCGGATCACGGATGGAAAAGTGCTCTATTACATAACTGCGGATGGGATAGAATTCTATCTTGATACCAAGGAGATCAAGGACGAGAGCAAGATCAATGTAGAACAGGTTTTGCTTGAGAAGATGATCACCGGAGAGAATTTCAAGGGAGGTATCGAGGTTGTCAAGCGGATCAACAGCGAAGTGAACCGGCTTGTAAGAGAAAAAGACGATATCGTAGATCTGCTTTCTTACGATGTATTCGCCGGGGCAGAAGCTTATGAGAAATATATGAAGACGGTTGGAAAATGGTTTTCCGAGGAACAGAAATTATTTGCGAAGAACAAGGCGCTGGTCGATAAGGCAGTTGCGAAAGCAAACTTTGACCATCTGACAAAAGGTTCTACGTTGTTGGATGAGATCAGTCAGTTGGAGCTGGAATTGAAGAAGACCATATTAAAGCATGGAAATCTGATCAACAGCACCATGGAATTACAGAATATATCGGACAACATTATTCAGAAGGCGAAGTTAAAGCGTCTGCGTCCGGTATTTGATTTTGAAAAGGAATTACAGAAGATGATCAGGGAGGATCGGCCGGATAAGATGGGCATGATCCTTGCTCCTTTATTTGCACCGGCGATCGCAAAGTCATTTTCGATGACATCGATCGACAATCTTCTTACGCTCAAATCAGAGGATGAGGCGAAGATGGTGACAGCAAAGAAAGAAGATGTAAATGCAAACTTCCGCTATGAGGATGAGATCGAGGAAGAACGCTCTGGCAGGAACTACGGTAAGTTATTCTTTGAACTGATGGATGTACTTGTCCGCTGGAAGAAACTCAGCTTGAAAGAATTCAACGGATTCCTTGAGATACGATTTGGAAAAGAAATCTATGAGAATGCCGATTATTACGCATTCCTTACTCATCTGGCACAGAAGAAGGAATATGATATCAGCCGGATGTTAAGGAAGCAGGATACCATGCTTGAAAAGCTGGTAGTTGACAGCATCCGGGAATATCAGAAGGTGCGGGACAGCATCGGAGAGCAGCAGATACCACAGGCTACAGCCGACAGCATTTCAACCGTAAGCGTACCGGACATTTATTCGGAAGATGCTTATGCTCCGGACATCTCATTTGAGCCATATAAAGATATGCGCTTCACGCTGACCTTTGACAGCACCGAGGAGATTCCGGTTGGAGCGGATATGTATGTGACGAACATCCTGTTTGAAGTGCGATAGATGATATTTGAACAAAAAAATAGTATGTATATTGTCTGTAAATATTGATTTGTTAATACAGGGGCATTTGAGTCCGCCGGTACTTGATGGCACATGAGTGGCATCTTAGTACCGCTGCAGGACTCAACGAGCGAAAGCGTCCCCTGATTGACAAAGTCAATATATACAGACAAATATATGAATAGATATTTTGTTCAAACATCAATGATAAAAATACATGTGAGGAAAAAAGATGGACAGCAGAAATTTGGATAAGGCGATTGAGATCTATGCCAGACTGATACAGGGCGAAACGATCGCGAAAGCAAGCAGAGAAAACAGTGCTCTGTACGAAGATTATTATGGAAATGCAGAGGTCTACGAGATTGTAGGCAATTTGTTAAAGAAACTGAATCTGAGTATTTACGAATACAATGAAGCACTTTATATCACTCCGGGTGAAGGCAACCGGGTATTTGGTTATACAAATGACGATATGAAGCGCATACTTGGACTGCGGCTGAATAAAGAATTGTTCCTGTGCTATTTCCTCATGTATGTGATCCTGCTGTATTTTTATAAAGATTCCGGAAGCTATCAGTTCCGTGAATTTATTAAGCTGGAAAAGGTGATTGAAGAGGCGGACAAATATCTGGCAGATGTGACGAAGCGGTTGTCTGTATTTTCCGCAGAGGATGTCGGGGCAGAGAGCTTTAAAGCGGTTGGACTGCTGTGGGATGAGCTTCCGGCAGTCAGTCATGCAGTCTATGACGGAGAAAAGACGAAGGCGTCAAAGGCATCCAAATCCGGTTATGTGAAGCTGACATTTAACTTTATGGTCAGCCAGAAATTATTTGTCGAGAACGAAGAACGCTACTATCCGACCGATCGGTTCAAGGCGTTATGTGAGAATTACTTTGAAGAATACAGGGGACGTCTGTATCAGCTGCTTGGAGGTGAAGAGGATGCCGTGCATTAACCGAATACGAGTGAATAATGTAAAATACAATTTTGGTACACAGCAGTACGATGATTTTTCGATGCGGATGTATGGCAAGAACACGCTTTATGACCTTGCAAATGGTGGAGGAAAGAGTGTGCTGATGCTTCTTCTGCTTCAGAATCTGATACCGAATTGTACGTTAGATGATAAGCAGCCGATCGAGAAATTATTCCGGAATGGCGGTGGCAATACGACTATTCATTCCCTGATCGAATGGAAATTAGACGATGCGGATATCAAGGACGGATACCGTTACATGACGACCGGTTTCTGTGCTAGAAAAGCAAAGGAATCCGATGAAGGAGCATCACAGGACGGACAGACGGCGGCGATCGAATATTTCAATTACTGCATTTTCTATCGGGATTACAATAAGAACGATATCATTAATCTTCCATTGTCAAATGGTAATGAAAGAATTACATACAGTGGTCTAAAATCCTACATTAAGGAGCTTGGACATAAGGATATGAGCCTTGAAGTGCGTCTGTTTGAGCGGAAAGGGGAGTACCAGCGGTTCATCAGCGAATATGGTCTGCATGAGAGCCACTGGGAGATCATCCGTGGAATCAATAAGACAGAGGGTCATGTCCGTACTTATTTTGAGACGAATTATAAGACGACCAGAAAAGTAGTAGAGGATCTGCTGATCGAGGAGATCATAGAGAAAGCATTTCTGACCCGTACCGGTAGGGATGGGGATGAGAGCACGATGGCAGAAACTCTGCTTGACATTAAGGATAAATTGAACGTATTGGCACAGAAGAAGAGGGATATTGCGAACTTCGATCATCAGATCGAGCTGATCAATGTCCTGCAGGCAAAGGTCAATTCCTGTATTAACCA
The DNA here is from genome assembly GCF_009874105.1 of Clostridium sp. BIOML-A1. NCBI lineage: Bacteria > Bacillati > Bacillota > Clostridia > Eubacteriales > Clostridiaceae > Clostridium > Clostridium sp. BIOML-A1. The sequence continues at coordinate 35,571 of NZ_WWTL01000013.1, forward strand.
GTACGAGGCACACGAAGATATCACAAGGCAGCTTGCGGATATCTATGTGACGGGAAAAGAACTGACATCGAGGGAAAATGAACATCTGGAAGAACTGCTTGTAGCAAAACAGACTGCATTTGAACAGAAGGAAAGTCAGAAGAAGCGGTTGGAGAATCTGAAGATCACCAGAGATGGTTTCCGTCTGCAAGAGCTTCGGGATAAGTCAGAGCAGTTAAATGCAAATCTTGCTGAAAATGAACGACAGGTATCGGCATTAAAGCAGGATATGAATATGAAAGAAAGTATCAATGATTATCTGGGTTATCTGGAAGATAAGAAACAGTTATCCGAGAACCAGAAGATCATCGATCATATCTTACAGAATACCGGTGCAGACCGCGAGAAGATGACGGTCTATGCCTATAACAGAAAGCTCAGGGATGATGCACATTTGAAAGAGCTTCTTCTGGCAAAGGAGGAGGTCGAACAGTCGCATGAACATGCGGTGAAAGAAGCTGATTACTGCACAAAATGCATCAAAGAGGGCGAGATCGAGCTGGCCGTATCCGGAGACAACCGGAGGGCAGCTTCGGACAAATTACAGTCCTTAAATAACAAGATATCCGAGCTGACCTCACAGGTTGCCCTGCTTGTTGTGTCGGATGCGGCAAACGTGATCGAAGCATCCGAAGAAAAGGCAGAAGAACTAGAGGCATCCTTACGGGCACTTGCAGAGAGCATCCGGGAAGATCAGGAGCAGGTATTTGAAGACCGTTACCGGTTGTCACTTGCGGAAAACAGTCTGGAAACACTGGAAAAAGAATATGAGACGAGCCATCTGGATGCAGAGGAATATCGTCAGGCAGCTAAGAAGTTAGAAAGCATTATGGCGGTATATAGTGTAGAGAAAGCAGAAGAAATCATAGATGCGATCAATGCAAGGATCACAGGAACGCTGACCGAGACGATCACCAGAAAACAGGAGATTGAACGTTTGCTCGAAAGACGCAAATATCTGGAATCCGGACGTTTATTCGGACCGAGTGCAGGAGCATCGGCAGTTATTGATTATATCGTGACCAGACATGGACATATGGCGATGCACGGAGCTGATTATCTGGCAGCACTTAAGCCGGAGCAGCGGACGGAGATCTTGAAGAAAAACAGAGCACTTCCGTATGGAGTAGTCGTGAAGAATTTCGCTGATATAGCCGAAGATATCAATCTGGATTCGATTCAGACGGACAATGAGATGGTTTTAATCTACGATATGGATGACCTGTCCGAAAAGGCAGTTACCTTAAACGAAAATGCCGTTATGGTCTGCAGAAAAGGCGAATATTTCACAGACGATGAGATTCTGAAATCGTTAAAAGAAGAACTGACGATCCAGATTCGTGGTCTTGAGGATGAGATTTCGATGATCGATGAGAAGCTTGCGACCTACCGGGAAGATCTGGCATTTGTCGGTCATCTGGCAGATGAGAGGCACCTGGATGCGGCAGATATTGAACGAAAGCTGAATCAGGATCTGTTAAATAAAAAGGATGAGGTCCGTGAGCTTCAGGATCGTATAGCAGAACGGACAAGCCGGATCACGCATCAGAAAGAAGATGAGGCATCCGTAAAAGAAAAGCTGCATGAGCTGGAGGAAGACAAATCGATCCTGCTTCGTATTAAGGAGCTTTCTAATCTGGCAGTTGAGGAAGAAGTCCGTTATACGGAGAATGTTCAGAAAGAGCAGCGGATCACCGGACAGATCGAAGAACTGAAGAGGGATGCAGTCAGATGGAATACAACAGTGAGCGAGACGGAAGCACGGATGCTTGCGATCGCAAACAGTATTCAGGATATACAGGATAAATGGCAGAATTATTTCAAACCTTATTACCCGGAGGATGGAAAAGTGGATGTGTCACTGGATCCAAAGCAGAAGATTCAGGTGGCACTTGGACAGGAAACGGAAGATGTATCCAGACGGGATATCGAGATCCTTACGATCTCTGATGAAGTGCTAGAGACAGAATTTATGGCGATGTATGCAGTAGCAAATAAAAATGCACCGGATGTAGAGGATAAGAAGAAGCTGGTTCAGGCATTGTCACAGTCAATGGATCGTATTCTGCATACGATCGAGAAGCGTGGCGTGAAGCTTTCGGATCTGGAAGCACAGACACAGTTATTTGCCACATCCGAGCAGCAGTTGCAGGCACTTTCTGATGAATTGATGCGTCTGGAACTGGTATCAGCATCGATGGCGGAAGAACTGAAGAATGTATCAAAGGCTTCCGGCAGATTGGAAGGAAATATCGAATATGCGGTTGCCAGTCTGAAAAAGACTTATGGTGAAGATGCATATGCAGAAGAACAGATTTCTCTAAGTGAAGCAGAGCAGGCGATCACACAGGGCGATCAGATCCTTGCCGAGCTGGAACAGAGTTATAAGAAGACAGCAGAGGAATATGAGACCTGTAACAAAGAGCAGGGCTATATGATCGAGCTTTATAAAGATGTAAAACGTATCGTAGATACAAATGACATTAATGTAGAAAACGGTAAGCTGTTAGAAGCCGGAAAAGAGGAGCTGCGACAGGCATTTGAGACCAGTCTGTTACGATATGACAGAAGCCGCAAGAATTTGGAAAAGACAAGAAATGAACTGATGCGGTTCAAGGGACAGACAGCGGAAGCACTCAGCGAAATGGGTGTATTCGAGATGGCAGAAACGATCCGCAGAGATGTCATCATACCCGAAAACTACTATGATGCAAAGGCGTTGCTTGAAAGCCTGTTACAGATCATTTCCTATATCGATCTGGAAAAGGAAAGAGTGGAAAAGGGAATCGAAGATATGGTTGCGATCAAGGAGAATTTCTGCAGTCAGTGTTTACAGCGTTGTATGGATGTAAAGACTGAGCTTGAGAAGCTTCCAAAATTATCGAAGATTACCGTCGGAGAAGAAGTGATCCGTATGGTCGATCTGACGATTCCTTATGTAAAAGAAGAATTTCTTGCACAGCGCATGTCTGATTATATTGACGATATCGTAAAAGGCGCAGATGCCTATGAGGATGAGCGGAAGCGTGTTCGCTATATCCGTGACTGCCTTGCATTGAAGCGGTTATTTGGCGTAATGGTCACAGACATGAATGCGATCAAGTTGAAACTATATAAGAGAGAGCGTATCAAGGAGCAGAGCCGGTATCTTCGTTATGAAGAAGCGGTTGGTAGTACCGGACAGTCACAGGGTATCTACATTCAGTTTCTGGTTGCGATCATCAACTATATTGCAGGTATGTATTCCTATGGCGCAGAGGGCGAGATCTCTACAAAGACGATCTTTATCGATAATCCGTTTGGTGCGGCAAAGGATGTATATATCTGGGAGCCGATCTTTGCCATGCTTGCAGCTAATCATGTGCAGTTGATCGTTCCTGCCCGTGGCGCAACTCCGGCGATCACCGGCAAATTTGATGTGAACTACGTTCTTGGCCAGCAGATGGTCGGTAACCGCCAGCAGACGGTTGTTGTCGATTACACCAGCAAGACCTCGCAGGAGGAACTGGAATATCAGGACATCACCTACCAGCAGGCAACCTTCGACTTTATATAAGGTGTTATACCGTACAAACAAATGCCGAACATACCATTTGTTACGCAAAACACTTGCGTTCGATTCTCACGCAGCGGTGCTAAACTCACTGCTTATGCAGTTCGTTAAGAACCGGCGTTCGAATAGGTTTGCTACACAAAGGTATGTTCGGCATTTGTTCTGATATGATTGTCAAACAGATTTATAACCCCAAAAGCAGGTATAGAACCAAAATGAAAGAGATTATTACATATTATTCCGTAAGACGCTTGCGCTCTAATCCTCGTGCAGTGGTACATAAGGTTGCAAAGGACGCAACCTAAGTACCGGCCTCGGATAAGGCTTACTTCATAACAGTAATAATCTCTTTCATTTTGCCTAAAATGTTAGAATTGTTTTACAATAGCCCCATGCATATTATAGTCTATAAGCTTTTTCTGCATTTACGCAAAACACTTGCGTTCGAATAGGTTTACTGATGGTAGTAGCTTAAGAAATCAGCAATTCTTCCCATAGCGGTTTTAAGCTGCACGATATTCGGCAGATATACGATACGGAAATGATCCGGGTCTGTACAGTTGAAGCCGGTACCACAGGTGATCAGGATCTTCTTCTCACGGAGAAGATCAAGGGCAAACTTCTCATCATCCTTGATATGGAACTTCTCCTGATCCAGTTTCGGGAATATGTAGAAAGCAGCTTTTGGCTTCACAACGGATACACCGGGAATGTCACAGAGGGCGTTGTAGATATATTCACGCTGTTCGTAGATTCGTCCGCCCGGAAGCAGAAGTTCATCGGCACTCTGATAACCGCCCAGAGAAGTCTGAACGATACTCTGTGCAGGAACATTTGAACAAAGGCGCATTGAAGACAGAAGATTCAGACCTTCGATGTAGCCTTTTACATGATCCTTTCTGCCGCACAGACACATCCATCCGATACGATAACCGGCTACACGATGGGATTTGGACAGACCATTGAAGCTGATCGTGAATACATCCGGTGCCAGAGATGCGAGTGCAACATGCTTTCTGCCATCCATAACCAGTCTGTCGTAGATCTCATCTGCAAACAGGATCAGGTCGAATTCTCTTGCAAGATCAACGATCTGTTCCAGAATCTCCTTTGGATATAAGGCACCTGTTGGGTTATTTGGATTGATCACGACGATACCCTTTGTATTTGGAGTGATCTTACTTCTCATATCATCGATATCCGGATACCAGTCACTCTGTTCATCACAGATATAGTGAACAGCAGTACCGCCTGCCAGTGTGACAGAAGCTGTCCATAATGGGTAATCAGGAGAAGGAACCAGAATCTCATCTCCATTATTTAAAAGTCCCTGCATAGACATGGTGATCAGTTCACTTACACCATTTCCGGTATAGATATCGTCAATTCCGACATTTGGAATATGCTTTAACTGGCAATACTGCATGATAGCCTTTCTCGCGGAGAATAAGCCCTTGGAATCGGAATATCCTTCGGTGTCTCTCAGATTGTAAGACATGTCTTTGATGACTTCATCCGGTGCGTGAAAACCAAATGGTGCAGGGTTTCCGATATTCAGTTTCAGAACATCAATGCCCGCTGCCTGCATGCGGTTTGCTTCGTCCATAACAGGACCTCTTATGTCATAACAAACGTTATCGAGTTTCGTTGATTTTTCGTATGTTCTCATGCGATATACCTCTCTTTATAAGAATTTATCCGGCTCCCAAAACCGGAAGTTAAGCAACCTTAAGAATCCATTTTTGTACAGGAAACTGTTGTTATGGGAATCTGCCGGACTTTATAAGATGACAATAAAAAAGCCCAAGCAAATAAATTTTGCTTAGGGCGAACTTATCATTTTATAGTCCGTGTTACCACCTAACTTCAGGAAAAAACTTCCTGCACTCTGTACGGCCAGATCTCTTAACCGTTGTTCCTGTAACGTGGAACCTTCCGTTGACTGCTAATCTAAAACCTATTTCGCAATCACAGCTCGGGGACTGCTTCCTTAAGATGTTCTACAGGCTCACACCAACCGCCTGCTCTCTGAAGTAACACTTGCTTAAGTACTCCTTCCTGTCATAGCCTTTGATTTTTCTAAAAGTCTAGCACTGCACAGGGGAAAAGTCAACTTAATTTTTATGCAAATTTTTCGGACGGTCAAATGTGTGTAGCAGATGAAAATGGATAATAAACGCAGGCATATATCAACTGGAATTGAATGGTATATTTATTGGTTTATAATGCAAATAGATGTGAATTGTTCGACAGAGCCTTAATTAAATATACAATATATGCAATTAATACCACAATGCAATAAATGAACACAAAAAGACAAAATAAATACAATAAAATGATTAAATTGTCAAAAAATAATGTTGACAAATCGGGTATTATCACATATAATAAAGATACATTAAAGAACGGTCATCAAACAGATGCCACCCGGATAAACAGATCGAGGTCCGGTACACGGAAACTGGTCAAAAGTAAAAAATGTTTTCCGGAAGTTCAAGGAAGGAGGAGATTCCGTTGGATACAATTGAAGAACAGTTTTATCGTAGCAGCATACATGATTGGGAAGTTGTTTCCACACGGGATGCCTTATCGATATAACTTGAAACAAGTCCCCACACGGATGCCGGTTCGGCATAGATTGAAGTATCGGGACGTAGGTATTAGATTACCGGTTATGTTCTGCTAGGATTGTTCAAAAACACAAGATATAGATAGTGTTTCAAGGGCATTAGGCTATATCACATAGACGCTTAGAAATTGTTGGAAGGATTGGTACAACATAGTATCTGTTCAGGCAGTGACTGTTACAGATGCCACTTGTTTAGATTCGTTATAAGCAGGAGTTTATATAATATGTACCATTGCGGTATAACATTTCACATCTTTTGAAATATTGTACCATACATCTAAGATTTGAATGATGCAGTTGCATCGGGAGCATAAATATTTGCTCATCCTTCAGTAGAATTTATTTATAGATTTTATATAAAATGGCGTTTTATATGGCAGGTGTGGAAACCTCGAATATTTACAGAATACTTCGATAATAATCTAAAATTAAATACATACAAAGACCCAGGTGCTTATGCATCTGGGTTTTTGTATGTATTTGTATGAAAAAGGTGGCAGTCAACCCACAGCAGGTGGATGGTCAATTGACATTAATGGTGATTTCGTTATTTGAAGCACATTGCCAGTAAAGGCGGGTGCTTGTTTGAGTCCAAAGGACGAGTTGGCACAGGAGCCTTTACGAATCAGGCATGAGCATCAAATAGAAATCGAAATGAGTCAATTGACCATCCACCTGCTGTGGGTTGACTGTCACCTTTTTTTCATACCGTCTGATCAGGCGGAACAAAGAGCGGGAGATCTGGGATATTATAAGAGAATACAGCTGTAATAATGATAAGTCCGATCAGAAGAATATAACCGATACTATACACCCATTTTGGAATCTGGTGGAGCGAAAGCAGGTGAATCACACTTAGAAGCTGTCCTGCCAGAATACCGATGCCATAGGCTGTAAGGTCGATAGACATTCCGGTAAGTCCGAATCCGCCGGAGAACACATAATAGATGCTGACAATGATCAGATCTGAGATGCAGACGCTGGCTGAGATCATCAGGATCACTTTATGGATCGAAGGTCCACAGGGAATAAAATGCAGACCATAAAGAATCAGCATAACGATGAGCACCGGATACAGGGTAAGCTTCAGATGCTCCCAGATACTTTCATTGATCGGTGTGCACCAAGCGACCAGATTACTTTTCTCTAAGATGGCATATAGAAAATGCCAGCCGCTTCCAAGTATCACAATACAGATGGAAGAGAAAACACTCCAGATAAAAAAGTTGTGTTTAACAGACTGATTCATTGAAATCCTCCATATTATTTTGTGGTATTAATTGCTGTTATATGCCAGCAATTTATGTTATTATATCTATATAATATATTCACAAAAACCAGAATATATGCAAAAACATCGGCTGTTGATTATATCAGTAACAGATATAGCAAGATTAATGGCTGATAAGATGATCACCAGGAGGGATGAGAGAGATGAAATGTAACAATTGTGGAACAGAAAATGCAGATGGACAGCAGTACTGTCAGGGATGTGGAGCGGCATTATATGGGCAGAGTAATATGTATACTCAGCAGAATCAGAATACATATGGACAGCAGAATGCAGGTACATATGCTCAACAAAATGCTGGAACATATGGACAGCAGAATTTGTATAGTCAGCAGGCATATACAACACCTCCACAGCAGGTTGTTTATAATCAGAGAATAACAAAAGAAAATCTGCCTTACGAATTTCAGCCGATTTCCATGTGGGGATATTTTGGATATCAGATTTTGTTTATGATTCCTATAATAGGATTTATCATTCTGATTGTTTTTGCACTTGGTGGAACAAAAAATGTAAACCTGAAGAATTTTGCAAGATCTTATTTCTGTGTTACAATTATAATTTTAGTAGTAGTATTGATCATAGCGGCAACAGGCGGACTGGCAATTCTTGGAAGTGGTATGAATATGTAAAAAATTTCTGAGTTTACAACGTGCCTGTGAATGAATATACATATGATGGCCATATAGAAGATGGCTTCAGATATAATAATCAATGAATAAAGGAGTTATACAAATGGATTACAATAGCCTGAGCTTAAAGATGCATGAGGAAAACAAAGGAAAGGTTGAGGTCATCTCAAAGGTTAAGATCAAAGACAGAGACGACTTAAGTACAGCATATACACCGGGTGTTGCAGAGCCATGCAGAAAGATCCGTGACAATAAGGCTGATGTATACAAATATACATGTAAGGGCAATATGGTAGCGGTTGTTTCCGATGGAACTGCAGTTCTCGGACTTGGCGATATCGGACCGGAAGCTGCGATTCCTGTTATGGAAGGCAAAGCGATCCTGTTCAAAGAATTCGGTGGAGTGGATGCATTCCCAATCTGTCTTGATACAAAGGATGTAGATGAGATTGTAGAAACCGTAAAACGGATCGCTCCTGTATTTGGCGGTATCAATCTGGAGGATATATCAGCACCGAGATGTTTTGAGATTGAGAGAAGATTAAAGGAAGAACTGGATATCCCTGTATTCCATGACGATCAGCACGGAACAGCTATCGTTGTATCCGCAGGTCTGATCAATGCACTGAAGCTGGTAGGTAAGGATTTCGATAAAGCAAATGTTGTAATTAATGGTGCAGGTTCAGCGGGTATCTCTATCTGCAAGCTGCTTCTTCAGCTAGGTATCGGAAACGTAGTTCTGGTTGATAAGCAGGGTGCTCTCTGTCCGGGTCAGGAATGGATGAATCCGGCACAGGCAGATATGGCAGAGATTACAAATAAAGACAGACAGACTGGAAATCTTGCGGAGATCATGAAGGGCAAGGATGTATTTATCGGTGTATCGGCTCCGAATATCGTAACGGCAGAGATGGTAGCATCCATGGCCACAGATCCAATTGTATTTGCTATGGCGAATCCGACACCGGAGATTATGCCGGAGGAAGCAAAGAAGGGCGGCGTTCGTGTTATGGCGACAGGACGTTCCGACTATCCAAATCAGATCAACAATGTTCTGGTATTTCCCGGTATCTTTCGTGGAGCACTGGATGCGAAGGCAACAGGTATTACAGAAGAAATGAAGATGGCAGCAGCAAAAGCTATTGCATCTATCGTAACCGATGAGGAATTAAATGAAGAGTACATTATTCCGGGTGCGTTTGATGACAGAGTAGCAAAAGTGGTAGCTAAGGCAGTTGCGGATGAAGCACATAAGCTTGGTATAACAAAATAACAGAGACTTGCTGAAAATCTGATGGCCGGTAATACAGTAACAATTTTCGGCAGGTAAGCTGCAGGTTTGGACAGAAAGGAGATCTTATATGACAGATGATTTTGTGACACTCACGATTGAAAGACAGAAGAATATCGCACTGATCGCACATGACAGCAAAAAGGCTGAGATGATCGAGTGGTGCAATGACAATAAGGACATACTGAAGAATCATTTTCTTTGCGGAACCGGAACAACAGCTCGGATGATCGCAGATAAGACCGGACTGCCGGTTCGCGGATATAACAGCGGTCCTTTAGGCGGTGACCAGCAGATCGGAGCCAAGATCGTAGAAGGCAGGATCGATATGGTGATCTTTTTTTCAGATCCACTGACGGCACAGCCACACGATCCGGACGTAAAAGCGCTGCTTCGTATTGCACAGGTATATGATATTCCGATCGCAAATAATAAATCAACTGCTGATTTTATGATCAATTCCAAATATATGGATCAGGAATATGACCATAAGGTTATCAATTTCAAGAAAAATATCAAACAGCGCGCGGAAACTTTATAAAACAGATAGAAAAATACGAAATAAATTCCACGTTCAGTTAGAAATTGCCCTGTCAGGTTGTTCTATAATGTGACTTTTTTTGACAGAATACAAGAGTAGCTTTTGTACACATTATAGAATAAACATAATTGGAGTGGACAACTTGGCAGGAATCGATAAATAGATGTTTGGTCAACGTCTTAGAGAGATCCGAAAGAAACATGGGATGACTCAGGCTGAACTTGGAGAAAAGACCGGTCTTGCAGATAAATATATCAGCAGGATTGAGACAGGAAAAGCAGATGTTTCCCTGGACTGTTTTGTAAAGCTGGTGAATGCATTTGATGTTCCCGCAGATTATTATCTTCAGGATAGTATAAGCTATGACTATAAGGTCGAAGGCGGAGAACTGGAGAAATATGTATCTTTTCAGCGGTTTGGTACTGCAAAGACAGAACAGTTACTGGCGGTTCTTGATAAGCTGATCATGCTTATGGATATAACCAAATAGTCGGTAATCAGATAAATATAATCGGGGGGGACAAATGATACAAATAGCAATTTGTGATGATGATGCAGTTATGCTCACAGAGATGCAGAGTGTAATTACACAACATATGGAACAGAAAAATCTTAATTATCAGCTATATTCTTATCAAAATGGAGAAGCATTATTGCTGGGAACGGAAGATGCCGGAATGTTTCATATTGTTTTTCTGGATATTGAATTAACAAGAATGGATGGGATTCGGGTAGCAGGAATACTACGGGAGAAATACCCATCCATTATTCTTGTCTTTATATCTGCGTATAGTGAATATTATAAGGCGGCTTTTGATGTTCAGCCTTTTCAGTTTCTTGATAAGCCGGTTGCGGCAGACAGGCTTCTTTTAACATTAGATCAGGTTTTAGAGCGTGTTGTCAATGACACGGAGCTTCTAACATTCTGTCAGAATCGAGTTTATTATTCTATCAAAATTGGTGATATTGTTTATCTGGAAAGCAACAAGCGTATGATAACAGCTTTTTGCACTTCCGGGACATATGAATTTTATGACAAGCTGGAACATCTGGAGGAGTATCTTGGAACAAGACAGCAGAGGTTTGTTCGGATCCATCGGTCTTTTCTCGTAAATACGAATCATATTCGAACGATTTCCTATACTTGCGTAGGTATGAGTAATGGCGTGGAATTGATGATCAGCCGGGATAAAAGAAGCCGGGTGCGTGAGTACTATACAAAGTGGCTGGAAGGAATGAATTTTTGATCCGGATGATCACGCTGGCGTCTGATCTATTCTATCTTTGGAATATAAGATCTTTGGGGCATGCGTTATATCATCGGTCGAAATATAAAAGTACAACAGAGATCATGCTGGAAATGATATGGTTGTGTGTCTACTGCATTATTTCCCGCATGATATCAATATATAAAAATCTGGTATTTGTAAGTTTGTTTTTTTTGTACTTTTTATTTTTTAAATTACTTTTTGATAGTGCAGAGAAAAAAGCTTTATTGACCTCGGTTTATCTTGTATTAATGCAGGTTATTGCAAAGATATTCATCCATGTTGTATTTGCAGAACATGGATGGCTTGAAAAGATGAAGGGAAGACCGGCTGTCCCGATAGAGATGTATCGCATTATTCTTTCAAATTTGCTGGTGTGTCTGTTTATAAAGATCTATATTCTAATCTACAAATTCTTACTTAATCGATATAATAACAGATTTCAAAAAATTGAAACAAAAAAATTATTTATAGAAGCAGATCGTCTGGATCATCATCTGTATTTTTCTGATTGGCTGGAGGCTGTGTTGATCCCATGTATGTCCATGGTGGTTATAGGAGCTTTTTTTATGGATAATACAAGGTGTCGGATAGTCTGGATGACCATGGCTGTCTACAGTATTAATTTGATGGCGCAGGATCTCTATATGAGAACAAGAAATGAGAGAAGTTCGACAGTATTTGTCTGGAATATTCAGAGACAGGCAGAACAGTATCGTGCTTATTGTCATTCGCTTGGAGAAGCTTGGGAAAGAAACAGGCGTTTTCGGCATGATCTGAAGAAGCAGTATATGTTAGAACGGATTTATCTGGAACGGGGCGAATATGAAAAGCTGGAACAGGAATATGACCGCGTGATCCAGATCACTTCGTCGCGTGAGGTTATAAGTGGTCATGTTATGACAGATGCCATTCTTTCCTGTAAGCGTTCGGAAGCGGATCAGCGGCAGATCGGACTTACGATGGAGACTTCAATACCGACAGATCTTGCAATCAGTGACTATCATCTGAATATGCTGCTTGGAAATATACTGGATAATGCGATTCGTCATACCGGACTAGGAGGACAGATTTGGATCAAGATGGTTTATGATCGGCAAAATCTTCTGATTCATTGTAAAAATACCGTGGATGAATGTGAAAACAGATCAACAGATTCCGGATCTTCTGACGGATGTGGAGAGTCGTTTGTTCCGGGTATAAAAAATGGAGTGGCAAATTCTGAAATGCATGGAATCGGACTGCATATCATGAGGGAAATTGTTGCTTATTATAATGGAACGATGGATATAAAAAGGACGAATTGCGAGTACATAGTAATGATAATTTTGGAGCTTACTTACCAAAAGTTACATTGAGACATACCATTTATTACATTTGTGATAAAAATGCTCCTTTTTTGTGTATAGTGTGGGTGTCGGCAGATATGAAAGGCTGTCGAAGAAAACAGATGAAAAGGAGGGTAGCGAGACATATACAGATAACAGCTGTCGGACATTTGTAATTCCGGTATTCAGGCGCCGGATGCGGGAAGATAAGAATGGATTTGACAGGATGTAAAATTAAAAATTCATAAGATGTCAAAATGGGCAGTACAGGCTGTGTTATACGGACTGTACTGCTTATTATATATGTGTCTACACATATCTTTCCAGGGTGATGTAGATGCGTCCTTTCTGTGTCTCTTTGCCACAGCCTTTATAGATGAATTTGCCGTAGCCACGGATGGAGAAAGTGTCATCCGGTTTTAGTGTGTAACTGTTATTTTCCAGAACACGGTTGTTGAGAAAGACTTTTTTCTCCCGAAACAGGATAACAGTCTGGCTTCTGGATAACTTGGTAACAGCTGCAATCACAGCGTCGATTCGCTCGGATGCAGCGATGCATTGACATTCTTCAAGAGTAGAGGTGATGTCAGGTAGAGCTGAGTCCGGACATGGGATACAGCGCACGGATGTATGTTTAATGCGGGTCAGATTCTCGGAAATATAGTCAGCGATAGAAGACACACAGAAGACATAGGCTGTGTTTCGGATGCCGCTTCTGGATGATGCTTTCATGATGATATCTCCGGTCATCTCACGTTCAATACCAAGATTCATCAGAGAGCCAAGGACATCACGATGAGATAATTCATCTGAGAATTTGTCCATCAATGGAGTAATTTGTAAAATCGTGATAGGAAAGGGCAAATCATAACCTGTTGTGTCCTCGGAACCGAATCGTATCATTACACGGTCGCAGCCGTCTCTTCCTCCGAAAATCTCATATGGAATATGAGAAATATCCGGTAGCATACTATAAAAAATATCCAGGTCGGATGCAGACAAAAAATTAGTAAATGTGTAAATGTTCTTTTGGTAGGCTTTGTTTGCCAGATCATTTAAATGACCCTGTAATAAGAAATCGGTGTTCATGCTGCTGTTCCTCCTGTTCCGGTGTGACGTGTGCTTTGAATTCTATGTAGAATGATAAAATTATTGGGTATATTTGTAAAGAGAGATTTGTAGAGAGAATCTTAACTTTTTAAAATTATTCTTGACAAAACAGAATGAAACGTATATATTGTGTAAAGCGTCTGGCGCGATAGAAGAGGATTCCGAACACGGGGTCAGTAAGATTGTGACAGACGTCTTAATTTTGCATAGTATAAAGTTCGAAGAACGGGGAGCTCAGATTTGAGCTCCTTTTTTCGATTGCTAAAAAACTTTTTGACGAAATTCTATGCCGGATAGATATTGTTAAAATAAAAAAGAAAACGCTACGCGATACATATATTCAAAAATTTTTTAAAAATGGCATTTTTCACAATAAATTCACAAAAAATCGGATGCGCCGGGTCGTTAAATGTCGAAAAACGTCGTACGCAAAATGAAAGTGCTGTGATTGAATTTGATTGAATAAGTAAAGAAGTAGTAAATTTAACAAAACAAGACAGGCAGAATCGGTCAAAATAATCATAAATATTTCATTTTTAGTAAAATTTGTGCAAAAAGAACCATAAAACCCGGAAAACTTTATTTATTATGCAATATTTACAAATATGAAATGATTTGTTATCATAGCACCATAAGAGATGGACAGGAAATAAAAACGAACATCTTGAAAGAAGTTACTACAGTGTAGTAAGTATAAAAAAGACAATTACTTAACATTTGAATAGATATGATGGAGGATTCCCAATGCACGAATTCGTATAATCCCTATATTACGATGTAATGTACCCCATAACCCCCAAACCCCCCCAAACCCCCCCTTTTTGGAATCCTCCATGACCTCTCCTTTAAGAATGAGCCTCAGTATTAATTACTGGGGCTCAAGCCCTTTCTATAATTAATTTCCCTAAAAATTTTTATTTATGATGTTTCTATACATAATTTCAATTTCCCCCAGGTTTTTATTTATGTTTAATTGATGCAGCAGACGGAATGGTATAAATCGCTCTCTGGATGTCGATACTCTTTTATAAAGAAAGGAAGCCGGAATGGCTTATATGCATGGTGGTTTCTTTTTGTATGAAAAGAGGAATGGGATATGTTATTTAATAGAAGAAACAGGACTGCAGATCAGGAATATCCGGGGATGCGCCAAAGCCGGAAGCATGGTGTGGATAAGAAGCGTCATTTGGGTAAACAGAAGGGCGTGGATGCGGTTCAGGCAGAGCTGATGGAGCATTATCAAGATTATATGGAAGAATTTGCGGATGAGCTGTCGGCGTTTGGGGTTGTGCAGGAGATGGAGAAGGACCGGGAGATGCTGGAGGATGAGCAGTAGTTTGCCTGATTCGCATATGCTCCTGCGCAAACTCGCCTCCGGCTCAAACATGCGCCCACACATGCTGGCAAGCTGTATTTTATAACGGAAATCTCACTGATATTCATTACAGGGGATGATCAACTAGATAATGCATCTGTGAAAAATATGAGTACAAAGGCAATTCAAATATCTACAAAAGCAAAAACTATTCGCTTAAAATAGTGTGAATTTTTG
The DNA here is from genome assembly GCF_009874105.1 of Clostridium sp. BIOML-A1. Classification (NCBI taxonomy): domain Bacteria; kingdom Bacillati; phylum Bacillota; class Clostridia; order Eubacteriales; family Clostridiaceae; genus Clostridium; species Clostridium sp. BIOML-A1. The sequence continues at coordinate 50,805 of NZ_WWTL01000013.1, forward strand.
TTGGGTGGCTGTCGTTCGAACACTAAAATGCAAGAGCGCCAGCCACTTTAAATTTTTTACAAATTCAAATGTAACAAATACTATTATTGCACATTCGCATTATACAATTCCTTAAAATAAGAATCTGTATGTAATAGTTCTTCAAAAGTCCCTTGTCCGACAATCTTCCCTTCTCTAAAGAGAATAATTCTGTCAAAACCGGCAATGGAATTTAATCTATGTGCAATCGCAATGACCGTTTTATCTTTCATTTTTTGCATAACCGATTTCATTACAATCTCTTCTGTTAAATTATCCATTGCAGATGTTGCTTCATCCAAAATGACAAGTTCAGGGTTTTCAAACCACAAGCGGGCGAAAGCAAGTCTTTGTTTTTCTCCACCTGATAAGCAGGTACCTTTCTCACCAATTTCAGTATTTAAGCCTTCCGCAAGATTCTCAACCAAATGAGATAGTTGCACTTCACTCAATGCGTCCAGCATTTGTTCTTCTGACACGTTCTTTTCAAATACCAGATTTTCTTTTATTGTTCCATCAAAAACGGGAACATCCTGCGATATATAGCTAACTTTGTCATACAAATTATTAAGGCAAATTCCACTTAACTTCATATCACCTAAGCAGATTTCTCCCTGATTGTATTTTAGTAATCCCAGTAATATCTTAATCACAGTGGATTTTCCAGAGCCACTTTCTCCTACAAAAGCTATTTTTTGTCCCCTTTTTATGAATAGACTCAAATCATCAATAATTTTCCGTTCTTCATATTGGAACGATAAGTTTTTTATCGCTATTTCACCAATGTCCGTATTAATTGCGTTACCATTTCTTAATTGATTATCATCTTTTAAATCTAAAAATTCTTCAAATCTCTTATAGGACGCCTTGTCCAATTTATATTGAACATAAAGTACATTAAAAATAGCGATCGGCGTGTAAGCATTTTCAATCAGCGCAATGAGTGCAACTATAGAACCCACTGTAAGATTTTTTGTTTTCCATGCGTAAAATAAAATACCAATATCTAACATTGCTACAAGTAGCGCAAATATTGTAAAAAATGCTTCATGAATCATATTCATTTTTACTTTTGATGATACAATATTCTCTTTGGCACTACGAGTTTTCTTTATTTCACTCGGAAACTGTTTGCTCATACGGAATACCAACATTTCCATAAAGCCCCTGACCAGAAAATGATTGAATAGCTCCTCACTGTTCAAAATCTTTTCTTTTATTTTGTATAGAAACTTTAGTAGAATATTGGTTATTATAAAAATAAGCATATAGCCTACAAACAAAATGTAAGTAATTATTTTATCAATCTTCCAAATAAAATATACACTAAAAACAATGGTAGGAAGTAAATCACGAATCAAACGTAACCAGAAATTGAATACTACATTTCTGCCTGCGGATGAGCCATTCTCGATCCTTTGAACAAGTTTTCCAGTACCTATTTTCTGATATTCCGTATAATCGATTGTACTTATTTTTCTAAGCGACAAAAGCTTAAAATCCAGATAAATACCATACTCCAATTTCTTTTCTGGATAATTATCCAGATAGTTCATACAATAATTTACCAGCAAAATAAGACCGTAGGTTATAACTCCTGCAAATGTAAGTGTTCCAGTCGCCAATCCGTCAATAACCTTCTGAAAATAGTCCGTCTTGTAATTAGCCATAAATGCATTAAATATACCTAGTCCAATGTAAGCTAATACCCATATTCTGTTATTCTTTAGAATTTCTTTTATATAGCGCATAACTGTACTCCTTTATATATTGTAGTTCAATCATTTGGACAGTACAGTTAACGACTGCTAGCAAGTTTATTTTCACCTCAGCACAATCTGCCAACAGTTTACATCAACTGTACTGAGTAATTATCTCGGATATATTTCATATCGTTCTCACCTCTTTCAAATAAAGTATTTCCGTTAATCTTATCATATCAAGTCCCAATATTCTAGCGCCATTTCTATAATTTGTTACCAGATTTTCTTTCCCTTATTTTCCCTTATGAGAGTTCGTAAATAAGGGGAGAACGATATAACACGATACAAAATGTAATGGAAAGGACACTTAATAGTATAGTTATAGTTTGGATGTGATTTTAAGGCTTGCTTAATTTGAAAATACATGTATAATTATCATATAGAAATACTAGGAAATAAAAGCACTGAAATAGGAATAACTGGAGAAAGAGATAATAAGCAGCGAGATAAACTGGGACAGAGTGAGAAGTTTTTATAGCATATGATAAAGTTACAAAGGAGACGAAGATATGGCAAAGTTGATCACACCGGAGATTTTTCAGAAGAATACAGCAGAAGATTATTTAAAAGCGGCGATTGATACGGCGGAATGGATCGATACGCTGGCAATTAAGACGGAGTATGGCAGGATCTGGCAGGCTCTGCCGGAAGGACAGGATGGATACCGGGAGGATGTTCCGTTATTTACGCCGAAGAGTATGTATGATGGTTCGGCAGGTATTGGTATTTTCTTCATCCGGTTGTATGAAGCAACCGGAGACACACGCTGGCTGACTGAGGCGGAGGAAGCAGCGGCGCATATTATTGCAACGAAGGTTGGAGTGGAATGGTATCAGACGACGCTTCATTCAGAAGTAAAGGGTATTATTCCGGTTCCGGGCTGGGCGGCAGGCCCTTATAATGGTCCGGTTGGTGAGGCATATTTCCTTGAAGACCTGTATCAGGTGACAGGAAAACAGGAATATCGGGATTATGTATTATATGTTGCGGATGTCCTGCTTGAAGCAGCAGTAACCGATGAGAGAGGACTGCATTGGAGTGATCAGGAGGATATCACCGCAGATGGCGGATTTATCGTATTCTTAGATATCCTTTATCGTAAGACCGGTATAAAGAAATATCTGGATACAGCATGTGCGGCTGCAGACCGGATCGCTCAGGATGCTCTTCCTGCGCCAAATAGCGGAAAGTTCTGGAAGCTGCTTGATCTGTCGATGATCGATTTTGAGAAGGATACGACATTTCCGAACTGGTCACATGGAACGACTGGAACGGCATGGATGTTTGCAGCCTTATACCAGGATACAAAGAAAGAGGAATATCTGGAGTTGGCAAAGGAAGGACTTACATATGCAATGAATATCGCAGTTGGAGATGAGACCGGACGATTGATTCCATATCAGGATCATCCGGTAACAGGTCCGACGTATGACAAATATTATCTCAGTACATGTCATGGCCCGGTTGGAAGTACGCTGGCATTTCGTGAATTATATGAGATTACCGGAGAGGAGATCTACCGGAACTGGACGATCGAATTATCGCGTGGTATCGTCCGTGCCGGTGCGCCGGAGAAACATTCCTGGGGCTTCTGGAACTGCCAGTGCCAGTGCTGTGGAACAGCAGGTATTCTGGAGCATTTTGCTGCCATGTATGAATATACCGGGGAGAAAGAGTTCTATGATTATATGATCCGTACTGCTGATGTAATGCTTTCCGATTCAGATCACCGGACACCGGGACTCCGTACCTGGTATGACAGTTGGTGGAGAACGATCCCGACCAGAGTTGTCAGTTATCCGGGACTGTATGTCGGTGTGGCAGGCTGTGCATCCTCGCTGCTCCGTACCTATGCGGCGCTGACAGGTAAGAAGCTGACTAACCTGTACGAATATCATTTCTTTGAGAAGTTTTAAGCGGAACCCTTATATAAAAATGTAGATCATGCTTCTATGGCTACAGTGATCTCGGTAATGTAGTCTTGCGGGTCTTCGGCAGTGAAGCTGTCTATAACATTGTGCTCCAGATATTCAGAGGAAGTATGTATGTTGTGCTCATGTTTAAAGGTCATCAGGCGGTCGTAAGTATCGCCGATCGTATCCCAGTGACCGGTGTGGTAGGCGGTGAGATATTTTCCTGCAGGCAAGGTATGGACAGGAAGCCCGTAAGGCTTGTTATCTAACAACAGGGCGACATTATCATAGACAGCGTACTTATCTGATTCGATATGGGAAGCATGCTGGAAATATGCCATATCATAATCATTTTTAAAAGTAGAACCGACCGTTAGCAGAAGATTGATCAGGTCATCGGTTTTTCGATACAGTTCAGCATCTGTAGCGGTTGGTGCTTCTGCATAGAGATAGTAGCGTTCCGGGAAGTCAGCAATAAAGATGGCTGTCGGATCGATCTGCATAGCGAAATGGATCTTGCTCTTTTGCTGCGAGATCCATTTTTCCATGGAGCGTAATTTGGCAATCTCTGTATTGATCTGATGTTCACGTTCTTCTAATATATGGAGCATCTTTGTCGGATCACGGTTGGCAAGCTGCTGTTTGATCTCTTTTAACGGCATACCTAGGTCTTTTAATAGAAGGATGGTGTCAAGAATCTCAGTCTGATAGATCGAATAATAGCGGTAACCATTTGGCTGGGTGAGCTCCGGCTGAAATAAACCGATCTCATCATAATGAAACAGGGTTTCTTTTGTTATTCGCATGATCCTGGCGAACTCGCCGGTCGTCATATATATCTTTTTATTCATTTGAATTTCCTTTCATTTTCAAAATTACACTTGACTATAGGGTTACCCTATAGTATATGCTTGGCTTTGTCAATTAGAAAAGTGTTATAAAACGGAGAGGACTTGTTAAAATGGGTAAATCATTAAATCGTCGCATTACGCCATGGTCGCTGCTGAGTTTTGCGGCACCGTCAATCATCATGATGGTATTTATGTCGTTGTATACAATCGTGGATGGTATCTTTGTATCCCGATTTGTCGGAAGTAATGCATTATCATCGTTAAATATCGTATATCCCGTAGTAAATGTGGCAATCGCCATTGCCATGATGCTGGCATCGGGTGGAAATGCGATCATTAGCAAATATCTTGGAGAGGAAAATAAAAAGAGAGCATGTGAGAGCCTGACTCAGTTTGTCACGGTATGTATTCTGGTCAGTCTTGTGATCGTGGTGATCAGTCAGGTGTTCCTGACAGAGATATCCAGACTGCTGGGTTCCAATGAAGTGCTTCTGGCAGACTGTAAAAGTTATCTGGGAATGGTGAGCTTATTCATTCCTGCCTGTATGCTGCAAACGTTGTTTCAGATGTATCTGGTCACAGCGGGACGGCCAACGATGGGCTTGCTGCTTATGATCGGTGCAGGTATTGTAAATGCTGTTCTTGATTACGTATTGATCGTGATCTGTGATATGGGAGTTGCAGGTGCGGCACTTGCAACAGGAATCGGTCAGTGCATTCCCGCGATTGCCGGACTTGTATTTTTCATGTTCTCCAAAGGTGAGCTTCGGTTTACCGGATTCAAGCTTTCCTTGCGGGAGCTTGGACATGCCTGCTATAATGGTTCTTCAGAGATGGTATCAGAGCTTTCAAATTCTGTTGTAACGGTATTGTTCAATCTTGTTCTGATGCGGCTTGCAGGAGAAGCCGGAGTTGCGGCTATCTCAATTCTGCTGTATGGACAATTTTTATTCAATGCATTCTATTTGGGATTTACAATCGGGATCAGTCCGATCGTTGGGTTCCAGTATGGCGCAAAGGATAAGAAAAAACTTCGGAGTATTTATAAGATTGCGTTCCTTTTTGTGGCGGTATCGGCGGTTATTCTGACGGTTATTGCAGAGGTGCTTGCGACCTGGATCATTACGGTATTCACACATGACCCGGCAACATTTGAACTGGCGGAGATCGGATTCAAGATTTTTGCGGTCAATTTCCTGTTCAGCGGGTTGAATATTACATCCTCCGGCTTCTTCACTGCCCTTTCAAATGGTAAGGTGTCGGCGATCATTTCATTCAGCCGGACATTTATCTTTACGGTGTTAAGTCTTCTGATCCTGCCGCATTTCCTTAAGATCTATGGAGCGTGGCTGGCTGTACCGATCGCGGAAGCGGTGACACTTCTTGTGACTGTGCCGTTTCATAAGGTGTATTTTATTGGCAAGGGGGAGAAGAATTATTTGAGGGGATAGATGAATTCTTTTAGACAGTTGCTTTTTAGATTCGTGTTGGTATTGTAGTTGATTCAGCATAATCTTTACACGCGGTTCCGATTCTGTTATAAATAAACTTGGAGAATTCAAATGGAATTTGAATGGTTGACTATATATGGAAGGGACAGGTGAAAATATGTTTTGTAGTAATTGTGGATGTGAATTACAGGATGGTTGGTCGGTGTGTCCGAATTGTGGTATGCGGATAGAAGAAGAGGGGCGGACTTCACAGATGAATGTGGGAATGAATCAATATGATCCGAATTCAGTACAGATGCAGGGGCAACCTTCACGACCGCAACCGCCACAGAAACCATCTTCGGGTGGTTTATCGGGATGGCAGAAATGGTTGTTGATCGTTGTGGGGATTGCTGTATTAACAGTGATTGTAGGATTTGTGGTTTATAAAGTCGAAAGCAAGTTATCTGATAATAGAAGAGATGCAGATAAGACTGTAGAGACCACGGAAGCGACGGAGCAGGAAGATACGCAGGTATCAACCGGGCAGGATACAGAAGTGACAACAGAGAGTGTAGTATCGGGGGAGTCAGATGATACGAAAGCGCCATATTCGGCAGATATGGTTGTAGATTCGAATATTTCTACCCAGGTTCAGTATGAGGGCTATACGGCAGTATATCATTTACCTCATATCAATTATGAGGGAGATGCGTGTGGCAATGTGAATGAGCAGATCGAGAAGCTTGGAAAAAATTATATGAATGAGGATGGAAATGTCTGTATAGGAATCGGCTATAAATGGGCTGTGTATGGAGACATATTATCTCTGCTGGTATCGGTTGATTTTGACTGGGATGCGACGGAATACACGATCTACAACATCAATCTGAAAAAGGATGTCATGTTATCAGAGGACGATCTGCTTGGAGCAGTAAATCTGGATATCTCGGCATATGAAAGCGCGGTAAGAAATGCGTTGGATCAGTATTTCTGGTCATTATATGGCGAAGATAATAAATCAGATGAGGCGTTGAATGAGACTTATAATCAGACAATCGCAGATTCAAATATCAAGGATGCAGTACCTTATATCAATAAAGATGGCGTATTATGTGTCTCAGCGAAGATTTATTCTATCGCAGGTGCCAATTACTATTATCATATGGTAGAGGTACAGGAGCTTGAAGATTCCTGTACATTCAGCGGAGAAAGTGCAGAGTATGATTCAAATGCAAATGTAGATTACAGTGCAAATGAAATTCAGACTTCAGATGACTATATTCTGCCAAACAGTGATTCGGAATACATATCGGACAGTGATCTGGATGGTTTGACAGCAGATGAATGTCGTCTTGCGCTCAATGAAATATATGCTCGTCACGGAAGAAAGTTTAATGATCCGGATTACCGGGCATATTTCAATTCCAAGAGCTGGTACAATGGAACAATCGATCCGGATGATTTTGACGATACCGCTTTATTTAATAAATATGAGATTGCAAATAGAGACTATATCATCGACTATGAGAAGCGGATGGGATATAAGTAGAAATATGCGATCGGATGAAGTCCGCCAATTCATGATTTATCCGTTCGTTCTTTTCTTCGGCTTCCATATATTCCGGTAGTGGCAGATCCGGCTGACATTCACCGCAGATGTCGATGCCGCATATGGTTTCACGGCTTAAGATAATGCCAAGCAGATGTTCCAACATGTCAAGCGTCATGTTACCCTGATTCCAGTTGGTTTCCGTGAAACGGGTGGAGAGAACATCTTTATCAATAGAAATATAAAATGGAACACCTGAAAGGATGTCAGTTGATTTCCTTTGGGCAGTTCCATTTTTTAATTCTTCAGCGGAAAAAGTCAGAAGGCGATCTTTGCGTATCGCATCAATCTGAGAAATATCGGTTGCATCCGGTCCGATCAGAATTAACTGCTTCAGATTCGGATTCTGATCCAGAACAAGACCCGCCCAATCGCCACAGCTCATCATTTCGTTAACGAGTGGCTGCTGCATATCTGTATGGTGGTCGAATACTACGAGCGAGAATGGTTGTTTGATCTGGTCGGTGGTTATCTTTGTTATATAATGAAAATTTCCGGAATCAATAAAATGAATACCTTTAGTGCCATACGGCATGATCCGTTTCTGAATCTCGGCAGCAGCTTCATCTGAACAATATAGATCACAGCCTTCGATGTCAGAGCAGTCGATCCAGTGAAACTGCGAGTTGTTCTTCATATCTTCATCACAATATACATGTGTAAAATCCATAATGTAGTTGTTTGGTTTGTTGTTCATTATCAAAACTTCTTTCTTCAATGCATTCCGCAAAATCAGCACCCTTGCAAGCAAGCGATTTTTCATCATTATATCATGTGCTTCGCACATTCTATGCATTCCGCAAAATCAGCATCCTTGCGAGCAAATAATTTTGCGTTCATTATATCATGGTTCATAAATAATGTACAAACCTTGTATAAACGGACAAAAATATAAAAATAACCTTGTATAAACGGACAAAAATGCAAAAATAACCTTGTATAAACGGACGAAGATATAGCATAATATATATGAAAATATGAAAGAAGGTGTAGAATGAGAAGAAAAATAAAAAATGATATTTTGAATTTTTTGAATCAGGATGCAAAAAAGAAGGCTTTGCTTGTTACTGGAGCCAGACAGATCGGTAAAACATATATAATTAGAGAATGTATAAAGGAAACCACAGCTTCTTTTGTTGAAATCAATTTTATTGAGAATAAAGAGGCAAAAAAATTATTTTCGGATTTTAAAAATACACGCGATTTTTTGCTCAGATTATCGGCATTTACAGAAGGTGAATTAATAAAAGGTGAAACGATTATTTTTTTGGATGAGGTACAGGAGTGTAAGGAGATAGTTACGGCGATAAAATTTTTGGTTGAAGAAGGAAATTATAAATATGTATTAAGTGGTTCCCTTCTTGGTGTTGAATTAAAGGATATTCGATCAATTCCTGTCGGATATTTGCAGGTTATAGAAATGTATCCTATGGATTTTGAAGAGTTCTGTATGGCAAACAATGTGAGCCAACGGATATTGGACTCATTAAAGGATTGCTTTATAAACAAAAAAGTCGTAGATGAAGTTGTACATGAAAAATGTTGGAATTATTTCGCTTATATTTGATCGTTGGCGGAATGCCAGAGGTGGTTAAGCAATATATTGATACAAATAATCTTCAGAATGTTATTGATTTGCAAAGCCAGATTATAATGCAATATAAAAAAGATATTGCTAAGTATGATCCGGAAAGCAAGTTATATTTGGAAGACATATTTGATCTGATTCCAAGTGAATTGAACAATAAGAATAAACGATTTATTATGAAAAATCTTAATGAAAATTTTAAGCTTTCCAGATATGAGAATAGTTTTATATGGCTGAAGGATGCAGAGGTTGCGCTTCCGGTATTTTGTGTATCGGAACCCATGTTACCGTTGCTTATATCCAAATCGACTAATTTATTTAAGTTGTTTCTTGCAGATGTAGGACTTCTTACAGCCATGTATGCAAATGGAATTCAAAAGAAAATGTTGATGAATGAGCTCAATATAAATTATGGTGCAATATATGAAAATGTTGTTGCACAGGAGTTAAAATGTCATGGATTTAATTTGTTTTATTATAACAATAATCGATCTGGAGAATTAGATTTTATTATCGAATATGAAGATTGCGTATTGCCTATTGAGATAAAATCAGGAAAAGATTATGAAAGACATGCGGCTCTTAATAATTGCATGAAAAATCCTAGATATAATATTCATGAGGCGTTTGTTTTCTGTAATGGTAATGTAAATAAAAAAGACAATATTATATATTATCCTATTTATATGGTAACATTTTTGAATAAGGAAAAAAACTGGGAGATATGATATATAAGCTTGATCTAAGCGCATTAATAGAATAAAAATAATTCTATGTTCATTCCATCAGATAGACATACACAAAAATTCCTCTGCATACATTGTAAAAATGAGATTTGCAGGGGAATTTTTTTGAGAGATTATATTGAAGAAAGAGCAGAAGAAATTGGACAATATATCGTGGAAAGCGGAGCGACTGTCCGGCAGACGGCAAAGAAATTCGGAGTAAGTAAAAGTACGGTACATAAAGATGTGACGGAACGGCTGGTGAAGATCAATCCATTTCTGGCGGCAAGGATCCGGGTCGTTTTGGATGTGAATAAAGCAGAGCGGCACATCAGGGGAGGAATGGCAACGAAAGAGAAATATCTGCATGAACGGGAAGAACAAGAGGTGCAATGAATAAAAATATTTGCATAGATCGGTATAAGGCGAAAAGATATGGAGTCAGAAGATGACATGATGACGCAGAGAGGCAATTTGAAAAAGATTGCTTCTCTTTTTTAGTTTACTTGTGTTATCAGATGAGATTGGTTAAAATGAAAAATAGATATAACGAGGAGAATGTACGAGAATAAGGGGTAAAAGATAGTTAACGGAGGCGATTACAATGAGACAGAAGTTATGGAGAAAGAAAAAGTTTGTGGTAATGGCAGCGGCATTTGCATGTATTGCAGCTTTGTCCGCGTGTGGAAAAAAAGATACCGATTATAATGTGGATGTAGGTAATGGAGATGGCGGAAGCGTTCAGAGTAAATATAGTATTCCGGAATCGTGTGATACCACATTTGACGCAGGATCGATCGGGCTTAAAGAGATCCGGTTGACAGATTCGGATATTACTGTGCCGAATACCGGTGCAATGTATGTAGCTCCGGTAAAGATGAAAGAGATCGATTCGGAATATCGAAAAAATCTGGTAGAAAAGTTATTTGACACAGATAAGGGTGTCTATGTCTATTATGATATGGAGAATATGGACAAGCTGTCAAAAGAGGATATTCAGGAATATATCGATCTGTACGAGCAGCAGAAAAAGGCAGATCCGTCAAATGCAGCGAATTATGATTCGGATATTGACCGTATGAACCGTTTGCTGCAAACGACATCAAAGCAGAGAGAAAATGCGGGAGATTATTCCGCAGATGAATATATGGGGACAGTTGGTGATCTGGAATACAGAATAAGTTTTCCTCAGGAAGGGGAAAATGATACTCTTTTTCGGATAAAGGAAGATCTTCTGCAGTATCGTCCGATGGAAGGTGCGACCGGTGTATTCACATCCAGCCTGGAAGAATACAATACCGGCTTGGGTGATGAATATGGAGAGTTGGAATCGGATATTAATGAATGTTCACTGTCGGTAGATGAGGCAAGGCAGATTGCTGAAGAATTTCTGTCAAAGATTGGCGGATCGGATGTGATTTTACAGAGTGAATCGGATCTGTGCTGGCTGTATCGGAACGATGGTTCGTCTGACCAGAATCTGCCGACGGTTGTAGATGGATATTCATTTGAATACATAAGATCGGTTATGGATCAGCCAGTATCGGATGTAGCAGTCTGGACTGCTGATAATCTTCGTCAGGCAAATGGATTTGTGAATGTTCCGATCGAGAAATATACGATTCAGGTAGATGCAAATGGTGTGATCGATGCTCTATGGAACAGTTATCTGGAAGCCGATGGTAGTGCGCAGGCGGTGGAGTTGTTATCCTTTTATGAGATGCTTAAGAAAGCAAATGAGTCGATAGCAGCGTATTATACCAAATATCCGACAGCATATAAGCAGATTGCATTTAACGATATTACGTTGTCTTACTATCTGAAACAGAAGGAAGATGGAAGCGGATTTGAATATGTTCCGGCTTGGATTCTTGCGGAATACGAAGACCCTGCAGATCACGAACTTCCGGAGCAGGTTGTAATTCTGGATGCCAGAGATGGCTCTGCCATCGACCTGATGAAGCTCGCCGAAGCAGTTGGTGGCATTTCCGGTGCAACCGACTGACTTTCTGAAAATTAAAAATTGCTCGATCAATGCCCGGTAGTTGGTGTTACATTAACGTGTTCCGGTTTCTATTCGGTTCGCACACTTATTTGCCAGAAGTCGCCCTAACTCGTCCTTACGGACTCAGACAAGGGCTTGGTGCTGGCAGTTAGTGCGAACCTCATTACGAAATCCTCACAATGTTATTGTAATACCAACTACCGGGCATATTTTCGGCCAATTTTTAATGTCTGCTAAACCAGCACCCGCATTCGCTGACAATATACACCTCCTGACGAAATGCTCGCTATGTTGCTGCAGAATAGACCATTGATATACAGCAGTCGCTAAACACAGTTGATAAAAGGTGCCTGATTGCCGGTTGGGTATATGGTGTTCCGTTAACATTCGGCGAGATTTTGTAATGAGGTTTGCACTAGCTGCCAGTACTAAGCCCTTGTTTGAACCCGTGAGGGTGAGTTAGGGCGGCTGCTGGCAAATCAGCGTGCGAACCGAATAAAAATCAAGTCGAATTAATGGAATATCATATAGTCAACCGGCAATCAGGCAATTTTGTATTATGGGAAAGTTGAATGTCCATCGTGTATCGTAGTCTGTCCTGTAACAACATAGCGAGCATTTCGTAGAGAGGGACATACTGCCAGTGAATGTGGGTGCTTGTTTGAGCCTAGAGGACGAGTTAGCACAGGAGCATGAACGGATTGGGTATAGGCTGGAAGGCGAGGAATATTTCATTGTCAAGCCTGCCCTATCTCCATTACAAACGTTGGTGTAGATTTCGTAATGAGATTTGCACTAGCTGCCAGCATCAAGCCCTTGTCTGAGTCCGTAGGACGAGTTTGGGCGACTGCTGGCAAATAGGCGTGCGAATCGAATAGAAATCGAACCAAGTTAGTAGTGGAGATAGGACAGGCTTGATAATGGAATATCCATAATTCCATTGCCAATCAGGGGGCAGGTGGGGTATAATCAAGGGTGAGTTGCCAGAGGTTTTTCTGGCTGAGAAACAGAAAAGGGGTCATCCTATGAGATTTATTCATATTGCGGACGTCCATCTGGGCGCCGTTCCTGACAAAGATAAAAGCTGGAGCAAAGAGCGGGCAGACGAGATCGAATCAACATTTGACCGCCTTTTGACTGTGGCAGAAGAAAGAAAAGTAGAATTGCTGCTGATCGCCGGTGATCTGTTCCATGCACCGCCATCCCTGCAGGAGTTGAAAAGTCTGGACTACAAGCTGTCAAAGCTTACAAATACAAGAACCATTATGATTGCAGGAAATCATGATTATATCGGAAAAGGTTCACCGGCGGAGAGTTATGAATTTACATCAAATACAGTGTTGATGCCGGCAGATACTTTTAGTAATGCATATCTGGATGATATCAATGTCTGTGTGACCGGATTCAGTTTTGGACAGGTGGAATACACAGAAGATGTTTATGCAGATATCATGCCGCAGATGAAGGATGCGATTAATATTCTGCTGGCGCATGGCGGAGACGAGAAGCACATACCGATCAATTTCAGACGGATGGCAGAAGCAGGATTTGACTACTGTGCACTCGGACATATCCACAAGCCGAAGCATATCGTGAAGAACAAAATGGCATATCCTGGTTCGCTGGAGCCTCTTGATCGGACGGAAACCGGTCGACATGGTTTCATTTACGGACAGATCAAGGATGGCGCGACGAAGATCCGCTGGGAGCCATTTAACTGTCGGAGTTATATTAATCTTGGATTTGCCGTGAAACCGGAATACAGCGGGGCGAAGATTCTGGATGTTCTTGCAAAGCAGATCGAGAGTATGGGTGCTCAGAACATTTATCGTATCATCCTGTCGGGTCACATGGCAAATGGACTGAAGCTGGATTTTTCCGGTCTGATGCGGAATTACAGGATCTATGAGATTGTAGACAATACGTTGTGCGAGTATGATCTGGATAAATTGTATCTGGATAATGAAGATAACCTTCTCGGACAGTTTATTGATCGATTTGCGGAAGCAGATGACGAGATCAGCAAACGTGCCCTGAAATACGGAGTAGAAGCAATACTTGCAACTGGAGATAAGTAAACATGTATATAAATAAGCTGTTATTAAAGGAATTTGGAAAATTTAATAATAAAGAAATTCGGCTTAAAAAAGGTTTGAATCTGATCTATGGTGCAAATGAATCCGGAAAGACGACTGTAAAAGAATTTATCGTTGGTATGTTGTATGGAATTGATAAGACCAGAGGTATCGGTGCGCGACTTGATAATTATGAACTTCGCAAGCCGGTAAATGGCGGTGGGTATTCCGGAAAAGCATATGCGGTAACAGATGAAAAAAGCTATCTTCTGGAGCGGAACTTTCTTCGCACCAGTAAGAATGCGACGCTGACGGAGATTGATACCGGAAAGGAAGTCCAGCTTAAGAATCAGAATTCTTATAAGGGCATCTTGTTTGATGTGGATAAGAGCACCTATATAAATACTCTCTGTATCGGAGAGCATGGTGCAGCACCCGGCAAAGAACTGGCAGAGGATCTCGGGAATTATGTGGTGAATCTGACAACGACCCGAAATGCCGATATTGATAAGACAGAAGCTATCCGTTATCTGAAAAACGAGAGACGGAAATTTGAAAATAAAAAACTGGCGGTGGAGATCGATCAGTTAGGGGAACAAATGGATGCATTGGGTGATGTAGACGGTGATCTGGAAGCGATTCGGGAAGAACGTCGTGAAGAGCTGGATGCATATAATATGGAGATTGCCCGCCTGAAACGAGAAGCAAGGCAGCTTGTAAATGAAAAGGATGCCGCTATTCCGGATGAGGACGAGGATCGAACCAGAAGCCATATCTTCCTTGATGTAGAAGCTCTTGACGATGAGGAAGACGAGAAAAAGAATCGGCCAAAGGAAAAGAAGAAGTTAACAGATAATATTTTGATCATTATGTTGACCGGTGTATTGGTTGTTGCAGCTGTTGTACTTGCTGTTCATCTTTTGAATTTCCAGAAAGCGATTCAGCAGTTATTTACAATCTGCACGATTGCATTTGTCGCAGTTACGATCATTGATGGTTTATTCCGAAAAGGATTCTTCGATGGACCGGATGTTGTACCGGATGAAAAGGAATTTGACCAGATGATTTATGAGCTTGGACGTGCAACAGAATCGAGAACGGTAAGAATCGAGATTGACCGGAATTTTCAGGAGGCGCATGACGCAAAACTTGAGTTATTGAAGTTCAAAGAGCATGATGCCATGGCAAAACGTGATTCCTATTATGAATTAAAAGGAAAACGTGACGAGCTTCAGAAACGATTCGAAGTCTTGGAGAAGGAACAGAAAGCGATCGATCTGGCGATCCAGACCATCAATGATATATCGGTTGATATTTACAATGATTTTGGCGGACAGTTAAACGAGAATATCTCGGAGATTGTTAGTATCATTACAGATGGCAAATATAATGACGTGAAGCTGGATGAAAACATGCACATTTCAGTATTTGACGACGATCATTATATGCCGATCGAATTCTTAAGCAGCGGAACGATCGAGCAGATCTATCTGGCTGTCCGGCTGTGCATCGCAGGTCTTCTCTGCAAAGACCGTATGCCGATCATTGTAGACGATATCTTTACAGCTTATGATGAACATCGCCTGAAAAATGCGCTCTATTGCATGAGCCGTATTGATACGGACCAGATCATTATATTCACATCAAATAATGCCATTGGGGATATGTTGGATGATCTCTCTATGGAATATAATTATGTGGAGTTGTAAATGAATAACAGAATAAATGTAAAAAACCCCTGCCGGTTTCCCAGCCAGTACAGACTTGGAAACCGGCAGGGGTTTTTGTTATATTCTATGGGAGTAAGAGTTGCTATTTATTTAATGCTGCAAGCTGAGCTTGTAGTATGGCAATCTCGGCGTCCTTTTTAGATAAAGCAGCACCCATCTCAGATACTGTAGCATCTCTTTCGGCCAGAGCGGTGACTGCTTCATCACGTTCTTTTTTCAATTCATCGATCATGTAATTGACTGTATTTTCATCCAATTTTCGTAATGCTTCAGAAAACATGGTAACAACCTCCTCCGGGTGATACAGATATTCTGACATATCCATGCAGATAGTCTCCATCCATGGATAGTCGGATATCAGTGCTGCAAGGTCATCCATGGTAGTTGCCGTTAACAGGGATAACCATGCGTTAAGTTCGTTGATATCTTTAGAATACTTACTTTTTCGGAAGACGTCAAGGGCAACGACATAGTATTCCTGTAGAAGACGAAGGCCGATCCCGGTATCAAATGCTGCTTTTCCGTGATGCAGATAAATGTCAGCCAGGTCGGCAGTTTTACATTCTTTCGGGCTGTTTTCAAACATTACGATCGTATAAACGGTTTTCAGATCCTGATAGGTGAATGTACTTCCCTTTTCCCCTTTTACTCTGGTGTACTGGCGGAGCAGAAGATCAGCAGAGTAGCAGGACATCCGCTCACCGGGGAATGTATATGGGATTTTTTGAATTTCGACATTTGCGATTGAACCGTCTTCTAATTGAACAATGATATCCAGAAGTAGGAGAGAGGTTGATGGCAGCATACTGTCTTCATTTGACAGGATACACTTCACGGTTACATTTGTACCGATAATACTGCTGATCAGTCGTGATAATCGTTCCGGGTATACATCCGGGTTAAATAGCTTCTTAAAAAATGGATCATAGGTTAATGGCAGACTTTTCTTACCTTCCATGAATTCGAGAAAGCGCGATTTCCATTTGTCAGGCCAGTTCAGATATGTCCGGTAAATGGATGGATTCTTTTTCAGTTCCATCAGACATTCATCTTTGGTTCGGGATGGGAAAAGCTGATGGATGTTTAATGCGGCAGGCTGTATAGCGTTACCTTTCTGTGAGACAGTAACGTTTCTTTTTTCATTTTCATTGTACATAAATTTATTTCCTCTTAATTTCCGGCGCCTGTTTTATCGACAAGGTCAGCTTACCAGAAATAAAAAGAAAAAGTTCATAAATGTAATGAATGGTATGTCTGGATGTAACAATTTGCACTTTTTACAAATAATTCGAACTGGAATTATTGACAAAAACCATGCTCATAACACAAAACCCCGCTTGCTTTCATCTCTATCGTAGGTAGGAATTGAAACATCAGTGGAACTTTCGTTATGAGATTTGCACTAGCTGTCAGCACTAAGCCCATGTTTGAGCCTGATAAGGCGAGTTTGGGCGACTGCTGACAAATAGGCGTGCAAATCGAATAGAAAGTGCAACGCGTTTCAAATCCTACCTACGATAGAGCTGGAAGTAAGCGGGGGTTGGGCTTTTATTAATTACATCTCATAATTATCTGAGATGGTATGTTTTTCTTTATACTCAGCGATACGCGCGTTGATTCGCTCAGCAGGATCTAACAACTCGCTGATAGAAGCATCATGATTCAAGTGATCAATGATCAGAGCGATGTATTTGCTCATATCGGCTGACTCGTACCAGTCTTTCTTAAACAGGTCAGGCATCTGGTAGGTCAGGTTAGTTGTGATGACCTTCTCGATCAGACCATCTTCATGACACTTGTCGAATACGTCAAGACCCTTTGTAAAGAGACCAAAAGTAGCGATACAGTAAACACGTTTTGCTTTTCTCTGCTTTAACTGTCTTGCAACATCGATCATGCTTTCGCCGGAGGCAATCATATCATCAATGATGATAACATCCTTGCCCTCAACAGAATCACCGAGAAATTCATGAGCAACGATCGGATTTCTTCCATCAACAACGCGTGAGTAGTCACGGCGTTTGTAGAACATTCCGACATCTACACCTAACAGGTTTGCGAAGTAGATTGCTCTGTGCATAGCACCTTCATCCGGGGAGATGACCATCATGTGGTTGTTGTCGATCTCAAGATCCGGTGTAGTACGAAGCAAAGTCTTGATGAACTGGTAGGTTGGACGTACATTTTCAAATCCACTCTTAGGGATGGCATTTACGACACGAGGATCGTGTGCATCAAATGTCACAATATTGTCAACACCATAAGACTTTAATTCCTGAAGCATAACGGCACAGTCAAGAGATTCTCTGGAAGAACGCTTGTGCTGGCGGCTCTCATAAAGGAATGGCATAATTACTGTGATCTTTTTTGGTTTATCAGTCATAGCGGCGATTAGTCGTTTTAAATCTGCATAATGGTCATCCGGAGACATACGCTGTGGCTGGCCGGCCATCATATAAGTACAGCTGTAGTTGCCGACATCAACCATAATGTAGATATCTTTACCACGAACGGATTCATTCAGAACACCCTTTGCCTCACCGGAACCGAAACGTGGACAATCGGCACTGATCAGGTAAGTATCAGCTTCATAACCGTGGAAGACAATGTTGTCTTTGTGTACATTGTCTCTGTTAGCTCTCCATTTTACGAGATAATGATCAACCTTTTCACCAAGGCCTGTACAACTTTTGTGAGCAACGATTCCGAGACTGCCCACGGGTATGGTTTCTAATTTGCTATCGTCTGGCATGATAAATATCCTCCATAATCTTATAGTGTAATGATCTGATACTTTATAGTGTAAGTATCATTGATAGTATATATGCAAATGCAGAAGACTGCAATGGCATCAATTAGAAGATTTATTCTGAATCATATCTTTTCGTTTCGTATAACGGATATTGGTTCCGTAGAGCTGCAACACTTTGAAGTCGCCAATAATCCTCGACATGATTCTTTCGGTATACCGGTCGGAAAGCTCCCGCATACTCAGGTTCGTAGAGATAAGAGTAGCAAGAGAACGATTATTCCGCATATTAATGATCTCAAATAACTGAGAATTGACAAATGTATTTGGCACTTCCGTACCGAGGTCATCAATGATCAGAAGTTCACAATTATATATATAATCGTAAAGTGCCATGTTTTCTTTTTCACGCACATTACCCATTATAATGCCTGATAAAATATTTTCAAATAAATTTATTGAAGTCAGATAAAGAACTGTATGTCCTTTGTCCAGTAATGCTTTTGCAATGCAGTTGGAAAGAAAAGTTTTTCCAAGTCCTGTTTCACCATAGATCAGAACGCCAGGATGGGATTTTTCAAAATGTTCCACATAGTCTTTACAAGCTGCCAGTGTATTCGATGCATTCTCGTATGGCGTATGTTTGTGAATGCCATCCGGTTCTTTCGAGTAGTAGGTAAGTGAAAATGTGGAGAAATTCTCTTGTTCGAGAATCTTGCGGATCGTGGACTGATTGTATAATTCATCAATGATCTGCTGCGTCATGCATTTGCATGGCTTTCCATCCAGATAGCCCGTATCCTTACAGAGAGGACAGTCATAGATGGGTTCCAGATAATTCTCAGGGTATCCGTGCTGCTTCAGAAGTAATCTCTTTTTATCAGCCAGAGCTTTATTCCGGCGGGAGATGTCGCCCGTATCGACAGTTATTTTGCGGATTCGGTTCCTTGCTGCCTGGATAGAAGAGCTTGCAATCTTCTGATCGATCTCTTTGATTTCCGGAATTCTGTTATATACTTCATTTTTTCGGGTATCTGTCAGATTCGCATTTTCCAGTCGCTTTCGCTGCAGACCCGACAGTATACTATCATAATCTATATTCTTCATAATGTGTATATTTACCTTCGTTATCGAGAATTTATTTCATCAAGAAACAATTGCTCCATTTCATCAAGGGCTGATGACATATCCTTCTGCTGGAAAGAATTAAATGCATTTGGCTTGACAGTATATTGGTTTGCTTTCTGTGATGATTTTTTCTTATCCTCATGGAACTGGTTACTTGCTTTTTCGATATCATCAATGGACTTAATGCCCTGCTTTTTCCAACGCTTTAAGATTCCGTTTACATATGCAAATGTAACATCGTTTGGATGCTGTGCGATTCCCCTGTTGCAGGCTTCTATAATAATAGGAAGATCAAAGCCCATTTCTTTATTCCAGGAGTCCATCCACGCGATCTCGCCTGTGGTAGGGGCTTTACGGTTGATTCCAAGAGCCTTGAATACCGCACGGTAAAGGGGAGTCCCGTTTTCGGCAGCTTCTTTTGCTTCATCCAGAGTATGAATGCCTGCCTTATACCAGTTCTTTGCGATGCCCTCCGCGTACCGCAGATCTAATTTATCGATGCTGACACAGTATTCGATCAGGTATTCCATTACTTCTGTGGAAAATCCAAGCTGGTCATGTATATAGATCAGAATTTCTATGTCATTTACTGATAATTCTTTTCGGAAATAAGTCTCTGCCTCAAAGATAACATCGGCAAATGCATCGTCTGCCTTTGCCTTTGCTGCCAGAGCGGCAGAATATGGCTGCTTTTCAGGAAATTCAGAGGTCGGCTTCTGAACTACATTCGCCTTTGGTACTGTTACTGCTGTATGTACCGGTTCACTGAATGGAGGAGCAGTAGGAGTGCCTGCTTTCTTTTCAGGGAACTTTAATAATGAAATGCTGTCAAGAGACAGAGAGGCATCATCCGTTTTCTTGTCCTTTTCATGTAGAGGAAGCAGCGTTATTCCTGTCAGATGACCGGAAGCATCATATTCCAGCCGCAGTACATCTTCGCTGATCCAGTACCGGATCGCACGGCAGATATCTTTTTCCGTAAGGTTAAAATGATCTGCAATACCGGCAACCGAGACCGGAGATTTGGAAGACATCAGTCTGACAAGATATAGATAGACTTTGACAAATTCGCCATTTGCGTCGGTCATGTAATAATCGATAAAATGATTTGATATCAGGGAAAATGTTTCCTTTGATTCTGTTGAAATTGTGATGTAGTCCATGGTAACTTTTCCCGCCTTTCATTGAAAAAAACTTCTATTACTTAAGAAGCGTTCACATTATAGCATGAGTTTTTTAAAAAGCAAATAGAACAAATAGTCGGTTAGAAAAATGAACAAAGATGTTGATTTTGTGGATAATGTGGAAAAGATGATCGATCGAATATTATTTAATACCATATTTTTGAAAAAGTGGGTAACTTCGGTACTTTCCGGTATATATCAGGTAAAATTTATGTAAACAAACAAATAGAGCCAAATGAGGAAAAGTCGCTCATCTGGCTCTGTGGATAATGTGGATAATTATTTTTTAATAAGCTCATTGCCGATAGAATCGACATTTCCGGCTCCCATAGTTATCAACAAATCATTTTTTTTGCAATTTTTTAATAAATAATTTTCAATGTCTGTAAAGGATGGCAGATAGAACGCATCTGTACCATAGGAAGCGATCTTTTCTGCAAGCTGCTTCGAGGATACAAGACCTGTGTCTTTCTCTCTGGCTGCATAGATGTCAGCAACGATGACATGGTCACAGACACTTAAGACTTTTGCAAAGTCATCGAAAAGTGCGTAAGTTCTGCTGTAGGTATGTGGTTGGAATACACACCATAATTCATGGTAATCGGTATTCTTTGCAGCGGCAAGGGTTGCAGCGATTTCCGTCGGATGATGTGCATAGTCATCCATGACCTTTACATTGTCAAGGATCGTTCCCTTGTATTCGAATCTTCGCTCTGCACCTTTGCAATGAAGCAGACCGGCTTTGATCGCATCGATGTCGATGCCGAGTTCTGTTGCAGCAGCAATAGCAGACAAGGAATTGTATACATTATGCTTTCCGAATACATGAAGTGTGATGTCTGTAATATTTTCCCCGTCGATCACGAGGGTATAGGTAGGACGACCGAATTCATCAAAACGGATATTTGCGGCGCTGTAATGATTCTTTGGGTCTTCACCGAAGGTGATAACCTGACATTTCAGATCTCTCGTTACCGTATCAAAATATTTCATATCACCATTTACAATTACCTTTCCGTTTTCAGGTGTCTTTGTTGCAAACGTATGGAATGATTCAGCAATCTCTTCAATACCACTGAAGAAATCCAAATGATCCGCATCGACATTTAAGATAATACTGATATATGGTGAAAATGCATGAAAACTGTTTGTATACTCGCAGGCTTCTGTTACAAAGTAATCAGAAGAACCTACACGGATATTTCCGCCGATATCATCAATGATTCCACCGACAGAGATTGTCGGATCAACATCAGCTTCTAACATAATATAAGAAAGCATGGCGGTTGTGGTTGTCTTGCCGTGTGTTCCGCTGACGGCGACAGAGTATTTGTAATTGGTCATAATCTGACCCAGAAGCTGTGCTCTTGTCAGCATTGGGATATTTTTAGCTTTTGCAGCCTGAAATTCTTCATTGTCCGGATGGATAGCTGCTGTATAGACGACAAGGTCAATCTGATCTGTAATGTTGCTTGCGGTCTGTCCGATGTTGATCAGAGCGCCCATGTCCGAAAGTTTATCTGTCATATTGGATGCTTTCATATCAGAACCGGTAACTTTGAACCCCTCTTTTATAAGGATCTCTGCAAGACCGCTCATGCTGATACCGCCGATTCCCATAAAATGTACATTTATTGGATGATTAAAATCAATTTTATACATGATGTTTCGCCTTCCTGAAAAGAATATTTGTGAGTATTATAGCATAGATAAAAAAGGAGTGGATTATTTTTTCATAAAAATTGAAAAGTTCAGAATTTAGTGTGCGATGCGGACAAAATGAAAACGAAAAATAGAAAATTATACGGTATCATGTCAAATATAGGCAGATTTCCGTGATTATTAACAGAAATTTGTCGCTTTTTTTGACATGAAAAACATAAATAGTTCACAAATCGTTCATGAAATGTTCACATATATACTGTAACATTCATTATGAAAGCTTTTCATATATTTGAATCCTTTCCCCCCTCATTTGGAGCCACCATTTTGGTGGCTCTTTTCTTTTTATTATCGGATGAAAAGCATTATTTATGGAGATGATAATGGTATGTTTGGAGAATTTTTTCGATATTGGGATGAACTGCCGCAAGATGGTGGTTTTCGATTATTTGGATGGATTCATATAGGCTGGCTGGTTGGAATTACATTTGTATGTATAGTGACCGGTTATTATTATAGAAAGGCAGATGCTGCTGTTCAGGACAGAATCCTGAAAATACTGACGGGGATATGTCTGTGTCTGGAATTAGGCAAGGATCTTTATCTTATACTGATCGGGGAGATGGGGATATCATATCTTCCGTTTGAGATGTGCGGACTGGCGATTTTTGTGGAACTGGGATTTGCATTTTTCCACCGGGAATTTCTGGGAGAAATTATGTGCGTGATCAGTATGCCCGGTGCAATGGCAGCACTGTTATTTCCAGACTGGACCAGATATCCGTTATTTAATTATATGCACATTAACACTTTTCTGATACATGGATTGTTGGTTCTTGTTCCGGTTCTTGTTCTGACATCCGGCAGATACAGACCTTCTATAAAAAGAATCTGGCAAATCTTTTTGTTTTTGTTTACGGTTGTTCCTTCTGTCTATGTTATAAACAGGATCTGGGGCTGTAATTTTATGTTCCTTTGTTACCCATCCAATGGTTCTCCGTTTCTGTCTGTCTATCTGCAGCATGGCTATGTTCCATATCTGATCATATATGCCGTTACAGTCATTCTTTGTATTTTGGTTATATATGGAATACTGGACAAAATCGCTTCCTTTTGTGGTAAAAATGTGGTATACATTAATAGGAAGAATTAGTTGAGAAAAAAGTCATAATAAAAGAAAATATGCGCAGGAAGAACTGTGTATACGGAAGATAGAATACGGAGAATGAGAAAAAATGATAACAAACGATGCGACGCTTTTAAAAGTAAAACATGAAGTATTGTATGAAGTTGCCAAGCTTGCGTATGCCGGACGATTGGAGGAAGAAAGAGACAGTCTTCCTTATAAGATGGTTCCGGGACCGCAGCCGGCGTTTAGATGTTGTATCTACAGGGAACGTGAGGTTATCAGACAGAGAATCCGGCTTGCGGAAGGTAAAGCACCGGGTGCTGAAGATGACGGAAATATCGTACAGGTCATTAATTCTGCCTGTGAAGGATGTCCGATTTCCAGATATGTAGTAACAGATAACTGTCAGAAGTGTATGGGCAAAGCCTGTCAGGCGGCTTGTCGGTTTGGAGCGATCAGCATGGGACGAGATAAGTCCTATATTGATCCATCTAAATGTAAAGAGTGTGGACAGTGTGCAAAAGCCTGTCCTTATAATGCAATCGCAGATCTGGTACGACCTTGCATGAAGAGCTGCCCTGTGGATGCGATCTCGGTGGCCGATAATGGTACCGGTATTGCTGTGATCAATCAGGACAAATGCATCCAGTGTGGATCTTGCGTCCACAAATGCCCGTTTGGCGCGATCGGTTCTAAGACATTTATCGTGGATATCATTAAGAAGATGCGTTCGGATATTAAGGTATTTGCCATGCTTGCACCTGCAACGATCGGTCAGTTTGGTGCAGATATTACGATGGCAAGCTGGAGAACCGCTTTGAAGAAGATTGGTTTTTATGATGTTGTGGATGTATCACTTGGAGCAGATATGACTGCCATGAGTGAGGCAAAGGAATGGATCGAAGCCAAGGAGAAGGGTGAGAAGAAGACAACCTCCTGCTGTCCGGCATTTAAGAACTATATAGAGAAGCATTTTCCGACATTAAAGGATGCGATCTCAGAAACAGTATCACCGATGTGTGCTGTATCCCGTTATATAAAGGAGAAATTCCCGGGGGCAGTTACTGTATTTATCGGACCATGTATTGCGAAGAAAGCCGAATCCATGTCAGGAGAAAAGGATACTGCGGATTATGCACTGACTTACGGTGAGATCCGTGCAATGCTCCGTGCAAAGGGTGTGAAGCTGGAGCCGGAAGAAGATACGGATGATCAGGGCAGTATCTATGGTAAGAAATTTGCAAATGCAGGTGGTGTGACCGCAGCAGTTCTTGAAAGTATGAAAGAACTTGGCTGTACCGGTGATGTATCTGTATGCAAATGCAGTGGCATAACCGAATGCAAGAAAGCATTGACGCTGATGAAGGTCGGAAGACTTCCGGAAGACTTCATCGAAGGTATGGTATGTGAAGGTGGCTGTGTCGGCGGTCCATCGAGACACCGGGATCCGAATCTTGCAATGCGTGACAGAAATGCAGCACTTGCAAAATCGTCGGATATATTGATCAAGGACAATCTGGATAAACAGAATGCAGAGTCGGTTGACATGATCCGTTAGTTATAAGAAGGTGATCGTAATATCGGATGTGGGGACTTCTGATATTACAGGGAAAAGCAGAAACTATTAACAAAAGAAAATAAAGAAGAAAGTAAGAAAATTAAATGTCGCCAGACGAAACATAAAATAAGCCCGGCGGCATTTTTTTTCGATGGAGGTTACACGCATGGTAGCACAGATTTTGGCACTTGCCATTTTTGTGGTTATGTTCGGATTGATCATATCCGAAAAATTTGAGCGTCATGTTATCACATTGGTATGTGGACTGGCAACACTTGTTCTGGTATTTGGTGTAGCAATGCACAGCATGGATGCGATACTTGAAACATTAAATATCAGAAACATTTTTACACTTTCGTTCTGGTATGAGGCAGGAGCCTCATCCGAGAGTACGGGTGGTATCAACTGGGCCACGATCATCTTTCTTGCGGGAATGATGGTTATGGTAGAAGGTATGGCAAAGGCGGGTTTCTTTCGCTGGCTGTGTATGACGATCGCGAAAGCGGTTCGGTATAGAGTCATTCCGATATTTATTACATTCATGATCATGTCATTTGTCCTTGCTATGTTCATTGACAGTATTACGGTTATCCTGTTCTTAGCAGCAGTTACAGTGGAACTGGCGCAGCTTCTGGACTTTAATCCGGTTCCGCTGATCCTGTCTGAGATCTTCTGCGCAAATCTGGGTGGATCGGCAACAATGTGTGGTGATCCTCCAAATATCATTGTCGGGACCTCCCTTCGGTATTCGTTCTCTGATTTTATTACAAATACCGGCCTGATGGCGGTACTTTCACTGGTGGTTATTATTTTTTACTTTTATTTTTGTTTCAGGAAAGAACTCACAGCATCTTCGGCGTCACAGACTTCGGAGCAAGATCATCCATCACCGGTATCTGCGATCACAGATAAACGGGCATTTGCCATTAGCTGTGTGATCTTTTTATGTGCGGTTGCCTTACTTATCACACATGCACAGACCGGACTGACAGTTGCATTTATCGGTCTGTTTATAGCAATACTGGTTCTTCTGACATCAGGAAAGAACATCGGACATATTTTAAAAAATGTAGATTATAAGACGATCCTTTTCTTTATTGGTCTGTTTGTTGTAGTCGGCGGTCTGGAGCAGACCGGTATTCTGGAACTGGCAGCCGGATTTATCGAGAAGGTAAGCCATGGAAATGTCAAGTTAATGATAGCCATTATTATCTGGGTATCCGCGATCGCAAGTGCATTTGTAGATAATATTCCATTTGCCGCAACCATGATCCCGGTTATCAAGACTCTGGCAGCATCGACAGGTGTAGATCTCTCGGTTCTTGCATGGACACTGGCAATGGGTACAGATATCGGTGGAAGTGCGACTCCGATCGGTGCATCGGCAAATGTTGTCGGAATGTCGATCGCGGCAAAAGAAGGTCATCCGATCTCTTGGGGCAAATATTGTAAGGTATCAGCCCCGGCATCCGTTATCGTTATCCTGATCTCAATGGTCTGTATCTATCTGCGATATTTCTAAATTATAATAAAGGTGGAATATAACTGCAACCAGCTAATTATATATTGACATTACCAAAGATTTCGTAATGAGATGCATAGTGCCAGTAAATACGAGTGCCTGTTTGAGTCCGAAGGACGAGTTGGCACAGGAGTATTTACGAATCAGGCATATGCAGCGAATAGAAATCGACGTAAGTCAATATATAATTAGCTGGTTGCAGTTATAATTCCCCCGTTTTTTGTAAATAAAGAACCACAAAGAAATTGATAGCAAAAAACTGTTGACAGATAAGTGAAATATGGTACTATAGGTAAAGTAGTTTTCAAAACTACGTTTGAAGTTAACGAAAAACCTAGAATAAAGTCTGAAAAAACCGAGAACAAAGTTGCGAAAACGTGAAAAATGGAAACACATTTTATTATATAGATCATTATTTTACGGAGGAACAGACAGTATGATAACAGAGTTAAAACCGGAAGAAGGAATTGCCGGAAAGTTTGTCAAGACAGCATTTGATGAGAATGGTGTATTAAGCAAGATTGAATTTACAAATGATGAGACCTTCAATTTTGCATTTGATGTAGTGGATGCATT
The DNA here is from genome assembly GCF_009874105.1 of Clostridium sp. BIOML-A1. Classification (NCBI taxonomy): domain Bacteria; kingdom Bacillati; phylum Bacillota; class Clostridia; order Eubacteriales; family Clostridiaceae; genus Clostridium; species Clostridium sp. BIOML-A1. The sequence goes on from NZ_WWTL01000013.1 coordinate 78,023, forward strand.
AGCAGAAAAGACACCGGATAAGACAGCATTGATCTATGTGTCCAGAGATAAGGAAGAAAAGAAGTTTACATTTAAAGAGATCAAAGAGTATTCCAATATGGCAGCAAACTATTATAAGAGCCTTGGTATCAAGAAGGGCGACAGAGTGCTGCTTGTATTAAAGCGTCATTATCAGTTCTGGTTTACAATTCTTGCGCTTCATAAGATCGGAGCAGTAGCAATTCCTGCAACCAATATCTTAAAAGTAGAAGATTACAGATACAGAATCGAAGCGGCAAATGTAAAGGCTGTTGTATGTACAGCTGATGACAAGATTCCGGATGCAATGGCAGCCATCGATCCGGATGATAAGGTGATCAAGGTTATCGTAAATGGTGAGAGAGAGCATTTCCATCCATTTGATAAAGATATCCTTTCATTCAGCAAAGAATTTGCACGTCCGACCGGGGAAGATACAGTCTATGCACATGATACCATGATCATCATGTTCACATCAGGAACAACCAAGCATCCGAAGATGGTTGCACATAATCATCTGTATGCACTTGGACATTATATTACAGCAAGATATTGGCATAACGTAAAGACCGATGGTATTCATTTTACAGTATCCGATACCGGCTGGGGTAAGGCTCTCTGGGGCAAGCTCTATGGTCAGTGGTTATGCGAGACCTGTATTTTCGTTTATGACTTTGATGTATTCAGTGCAGACAATATCATGAAGCTTGTAGAACAGTACAAGATCACAACTTTCTGTGCGCCACCAACCCTTTACAGAATCCTTGTTAAGATGGATCTGAGCAAATACGACCTTTCCGCACTGACTTACTGCACAACCGCAGGAGAAGCCTTGAATCCGGAAGTATTCTATAAATTCAAAGAGATGACAGGATTTACGATCTTTGAAGGCTTTGGTCAGACAGAGACTACACTTGCAATCGGAAATCTGAAAAATACAACACCGAGACCGGGTTCCATGGGTAAGGCAAGCCCACTCTATGATGTTCACATTATGAGACCGGACGGAACACTTGCTGATGTAGATGAGACCGGTGAGATCGTTATTAAGATTGCAGATGGCGAACCATATGGTCTGTTCTCTACTTATAATAATGATGAGGAAATGACAAAAGAAGTTAAGCACGATGGTTATTACCACATGGGTGATACCGCATATATGGACAAGGACGGATATTTCTGGTTCGTAGGCCGTGTGGATGATATCATCAAGGTTGCCGGATACCGTGTTGGACCTTTTGAGATTGAAAATGAGATTATGAAGATCCCATATGTTCTGGAATGTGCAGTTACAGCTATACCGGATGGAACCAGAGGACAGGCGATCAAGGCAACTATCGTTCTGACAGAAGGAACGGTTGGCGATGATAACCTGAAGAAAGAGCTGAAGCGTTATTTCAAGGAGAACATGGCGAGCTACAAACGTCCTCGTGTGATCGAATTTGTTGATGAGATGCCAAAGACGATCAGTGGTAAGGTAAGACGTGTAGAGATCAAAGAGAAAGACTGGAAGTAAGTCCGGACGATCATCTGCCGGGATAGATTACAGGCAGATGAAATGATATAGCCTGTGAGAAGCAGGCAGGAAATGGAGATGTTCATAAAATGATAGATATGGAAATTAAGCCATATGAGCGTATGGTTTATTACTATGAAACTGACAGAATGGGAATCGTTCATCATTCCAACTATATCAGATGGTTTGAGGAAGCGAGACTGGACTGGATGAAGCAGATTGGATGGGATTACAAGACCATCGAGGATGACAATATCATTATTCCGGTATTGTCAGTATCTGCGGAATATAAGACCATGTCCAGATATGGAGACAACGTTGTGATCTATGTAAAGCTTGCAGAGTACACAGGCATCCGTATCGGATTTTCCTATGAAGTACATGATAAGAAGACCGGAGAGCTTCGGTGCGTCGGTACATCCTGTCATTGTTTGTTGGATGAGAAGAACAAGCCGGTGTTCATGCGGAAACGTTATCCGGAGAAAGATGCGTTCTTCAAGGAGCTCATGAAGCAGCAGGCTGAAGAATAATATTATAAAAAACACCCACACCATGATCAGATCATTTCTTTATGCAGAACACTTTCGTTCTATTCCTCACGTAGCGGTACTAAATTCACCGCAGGGCGGTTCATTAAGAACCGACGTGAGACAAGGTCTGCTAAAAGAAATATCTGATCACGGTGTGGGTGTTTTTTATGTCAACATTTTGCGTTCGTGTCTCACGTAACGGTACTAAATTCACCGCAGGGGCGGTTCATTAAGGACCGACGTGAGACAAGGTCTGTAAAACGAATATGACTATCCCCTTTTGCTATATCGTGTAATTTTATTTTGCTGAGCAGTACTGTAAAACACCCACACCATGATCAGATCATTTCTTTATGCAGAACACTTTCGTTCTATTCCTCACGTAGCGGTACTAAATTCACCGCAGGGCGGTTCATTAAGAACCGACGTGAGAAAAGGTCTGCTAAAAGAAATATCTGATCATGGTGTGGGTGTTTTTTATGTCGACATTTGCATTAGTGACCTCTTGCCAGATCCTCTCTGTTGACACATTGTTTTATAATTGCTAGTATAGGCTTGATATAAGGGATTTCCATGCGGAATCAGGTATTATGTATGAGCATTATGAATGAGCTTAGCTTGTTAGGAAAACTTGCTAAGAAAGATTATGAAGATGATGGCTGCGGGGCATGATGTATTTTGAAAGGATATGAGGTTAGAATGAGAAAGATAAAAGAAAAGAGAGAGAAAATGTATAGATCGCGTTGGACAAAAATAGTTAGTTATATATTGGTAATGGTGATGACTGTTTCTCTGTTTGGGCAGGTTGTCGCGAATGGCACATTTGACGGAACCGGCAAACAGTCAGGCACAGGTATGATCGCGGGTCTTAGTCAGGTAGAGGCAGCTTCGGATGCTTCTGTTGATTATAAGGTGGTTTTGAAAGAGACTTCTGCTGCGATCGAGAAAACATTAGAAATTTCATATGAACATGAATTGCCAAGTCATTATGAAAAGAATAAAGAAGGTAAGTATGAAGAAGTAAAGAGAACGGTTAAATGGTGGGGACCGGCAATTGGATCTGTTGGCGGGGAATGGACTGTTATCGGCGAGTGCCGTTATGGTATGGAAAATGCACCATGGTATAGGGCATATTATAACAATATAACAGAATATATAAAGGCAACATATAACATAAATAAAGAAAAATATGCAGTAGGAGATTGGGATAATCAGTTTTTAAAACTGCATAAAAAAAGAAGTACTGAAAATTCTCGAATTATTCTCGCCCTTACATCTATGGGGCTTGATGCATCTGATATAGAGGGATATGATCTGACCGGTGCGCTGTCAGATATGACATATGTAAAAAAACAGGGAATCAATGGACCGATATTTGCATTGATCGCACTTGATTCGGGTAATTATGAGATCAAACCGCTTGCATCGGGAACAGCTAAGACACAGGTGACAAGAGAGAAACTGGTTACTTATATTCTGGATAATGAACTGAAGAATGGCGGCTTTTGTCTGTCGGGTACATTACCGGACCCGGATGTCACAGCGATGGCATTGCAGGCACTTGCTCCATATTATAAGGGAAGTACAGATGTTAGCGAACAGGTACGCAGTCAGGTGACAGAAGCTGTAAACCGTGGAATCCGTGTGCTGTCAGAGATACAGAATGAAGATGGAACATACAGCAGCTGGGGAACGAAAAATGCAGAGAGTACGGCACAGGTACTGGTTGCCTTATCCGGTTTGGGCTTGGATGGTGATACAGATGTTCGTTTTATAAAAAACGGACATTCCGTACTGGATGGTTTAGAGCAGTTTTATCTGACGGGAAAAGGTGCGTTTGAGCATGTGGCTTCCGATGGTGGCAATCAGATGGCGACAGAACAGGCATTTTATGCGCTGGTATCCTATGACAGATATAAGAATAATAAAAATACTTTATACAATATGACAGATGCGGTGGATGCTCGTGTCATGGATCTTGCGGATTGTCAGGTGAAGATTCCCCGGACGACATACACATATGCAGGCAAGGTGATAACGCCTGCCGTCACTGTCAGCATGACAGGAATTGATGGAATATCAAAAGAACTGACTGCAGGAACAGATTATACAGTGACATATAAGAATAATACGAAGCCGGGAAAGGCGACTGTTCAGATATCAGGAACAGGAATGTATAAGGGAATGGTATCGAAGACAGTGTCTGTTTATCCGGCAAAGGCATCTGTGAAATCCGTCACAAATACCAAAAAAGGTCTGACTGTAACATGGAAGAAGGTAACAGGAGCAGACAAGTATATCTTATATCGTAAGGCAGGTTCCGGGGCATATAAGAAATATAAAACCGTTTCCGGCGCAAAGACTTCTTATGTGGATACCGGTGCAAAAAACGGTACGACATATTCTTATAAGGTATGCGCCTATACTGCAGGTCTGCAGGGTAAAAATGCGAATACAAAGGCGGCATGCCGCGTGACTGCGGTTACTGCAAAGGCAGCAAAGGCAGGAAAAAGGAAGCTGTCTGTGTCATGGAAGAAGAACAGTAAGGCGAGCGGATATCAGATCAGGTACAGCTTGAAATCTTCATTTAGCGGAGCAAAGATAGTAATGGTCAGATCAGGAAAGACAACGACCAAAAAACTGACCGGTCTGAAACGAGGAAAACGGTATTATATAACAGTGCGGGCATATAAGACGGTGAAGGGTAAGAAATATTACAGCAGCTGGGGTAAGAAGATAAGATATGGCGTGGATTAAGAAACATCTGAAAAAGATAATAGGAATTCTGGTTGTAGTGCTTATACTTGTCGGTGCGTACTGGTATGGAGGAAATGCACCCGGCTCCAGGGGATTTGGAAGGCCGGGAACGACTTCTGAAAATACAGAGAGTACGACACAGAAAGCGGTTTCCGAGGAAGCTTCAGATACAGAAGATGCTGATGCGGAAATATCGGATGATGCGGAAAGGGATGACTCATCATCGTCAGGACAGGGTTCAACAAAGAAAAATCATAGTAAAAGGGATACGAAAAAAGACGATAAGGGATCAGAAAAGGACAAGTCCGGAATCGTAACTCCGGATTATTCCGCCACGACGCAGGAGCATAAAAATGGAGATACGGATGTATCGGAGAATCCGGGGACAGATTCATCACAGAGTACGGACAATAAGACTCCGTCAAATGGCGGCGGTTCATCGAAAAAAGACGGTTCAGGAACAGAGCAGAGCGGATCGACGGAGCAGCCGGATACAGAGGGACCAACGACGGAGCAGCCGGGAGTACAGTCACCGACCACCACGGAGCAGACATCGGAAGACACTGTATATACTTGCACCATATCAATTAATTGCAGTAATATTTTATCGAACTGGGATATCTTTGATAAGACGAAGGCATCCTGTGTTCCTTCGGATGGCTGGATCCTTCGTGAGATGACGGTTGAATTTAAGAAGGGACAGACGGTTTTCGATGTGTTAAAGAATGTGACCCGGACAAGAGCCATTCAGATGGAATATTCATTTACGGCATTGTATGGAAGCTATTATATAGAGGGAATCAATAATCTTTATGAGTTTGACTGTGGTGAGCTGTCAGGCTGGGAATACTGCGTAAATGGGAAGTTCCCTGCATTTGGATGCTCAAAATATGTCCTGAAGGATGGAGATAAGATAGAATGGAAGTACACCTGTGATCTGGGCGCGGATGTCGGAAACCCATATTTTGAATAGGGAATACAGGAAGTATCGGCTTCAGACGACAGAGATTAATAAGGCAGAGGTTAATAGGACAGAATTTGATAAAACAGGAGATATCAGTGGGAAAAGAAAATCAGGATGCATTTGCAGATTGTCATCCAATCGTTAATTTCATATATTTTGTCAGTGTGATCGCATTTGGAATGATGTCATTACATCCGGTGTGCCTGATGATAGCATTTATGGGAGCATTTGCATATTCGGTCTGCATTGGTGGCAGGAAGGCGGTTTTGCGGAATCTGAGATACATGATACCGGTCATAATCCTTACGGCACTGATCAATCCGGCATTCAGTCATCAGGGAGTTACGGTATTATGGTATTTTCCGACAGGAAATGCATTGACGCTGGAATCTATACTGTATGGACTTGCGGCGGCAGGGATGCTTGTGACAGTGCTCTGTTGGTTTGCGTCTCTTAACCATGTGCTGACATCGGATAAGATGATCTATTTATTTGGAAGGTTTGCACCATACCTGTCTTTGGTCATATCTATGACATTGAAATTTTTTCCGGAGTTTGTAGCAAGGATCCGTCAGGTATATCAGGCACAGAAATGTGCAGGATTTATGGTGGACGGCAAATATTTTAAACGGATAAGAACAGGCATGCGGGTAATCTCATCTGCGGCAACCTGGGCGCTTGAGCGGGCGGTCATTACCGGAGACAGTATGCGCAGCCGAGGATATGGAATCGGAAGACGTACGGCCTTTTCTCTGTTTCGGTTTCACAGACGGGATGCGGTCTGTCTGGCAGGAATATTGATCCTTGCAGGTATGACATTGGCAGGGTTCTTATCGGGGCAGATGGCGATGCAGTATTATCCGTATGTGGCTGTGGCGGCATGGAATATCCGGTCGATAGTTGCATTTGGAAGTTATTTGTTTCTGGCAGTATGGCCGACCGGTATGCATATAGCAGAGGTGTTGATGTGGAAGAAAAGATGCCGTGTGATGCAGTCGGGAGATACTATAGAGGCGGCAGTAGGCAGCCGGTAATACTTATTGGAGAAGAATATGAGTTTATATGAGATAAAAGGTCTGACATTTGCATATCCTGATATCATATCAGAGCGTGACGATATATATCTTGATCCCTGTTTAAATGATATAAATATTACGATCGAACAGGGAGAATTCGTTGTGGTTGCAGGCGGTTCCGGGAGTGGAAAAACGACGCTTCTCAGGCAGTTGAAGCCTGTGCTGACACCGAGAGGAAAAAGAGAGGGAGCAATTACCTTTGCGGGGCAGGAGCTTTCTCAGATGGATGAGAAAATGCAGACGCAGAAGATCGGATTCGTCATGCAGGATGTGGATGCGCAGCTGGTGACGGACAAGGTCTGGCACGAGCTTGCATTTGGGCTGGAGAGTCTGGGCCTTCCGACAGAGACGATCCGAAAACGTGTTGCAGAGATGTGTTCTTTTTTTGGATTGAATTCAATTTTTCATAAAAAAGTAAATGAGTTGTCCGGTGGACAGAAGCAGTTAGTGAATCTTGCATCTGTGCTTGCGCTGTCACCTGATGTAGTGATTCTGGATGAACCGGCCAGTCAATTGGATCCGATGGCGGCGCGTGATTTCTTCCGATGCCTGGAACGAATCAACAGGGAGCTTGGAATTACGATCATTATTACGGAGCACAGACTGGAAGAGCTGTGGGCGATGTGTGACCGTTTTATACTGCTTGATCATGGAATGGTCTTATATGATGGAACGATACAGGAAGGGGTGCATACTCTGTATGAGACAGTACCATCCATCGAGCTTCCTGCGGCATGCAGGATCGCACTTGGTTTACAGGAAAAAGAACAGGTTCCGGTGACTGTTACAGATGGAAGGAACTGGCTTGTCCGATATGACCGGGAGCATGAACAATGCGGTGAAGTGACTACACGGATGTATAAGGGTGAGCATAAGATCATAGAGATAAAGGATGTATTCTTTCGATATGACCGGATGGAACATGATGTGCTTCATGGACTGAATCTGTCTGTCTATGAGGGTGAGATCCTTGCAATTAACGGCAGCAATGGATGTGGCAAATCCACCCTGCTTTCATTAATTGCCGGTGCGTGTATACCTTATCGGGGCAGAATCCGGATCGGAAAAGGGAAAAAGGTCGGACTGCTTCCGCAGGATCCGAAGCTGTTATTTACGGCATCCACTGTACGGGGAGAACTTGGAATTGAAAAAAATAGTAACGGTGCGGTGGCGCAGGATAAGACCGGACAGAGTAGTAGATATCGAATCACGGAGCTTTGCGGATTGACGAAGCTTCTTGAACGTCATCCATATGATCTGTCCGGTGGTGAACAGCAACGACTGGGACTGGCAAGAGTATTGATCGGGATGCCGGATGTTATATTGATGGATGAACCGACGAAAGGGATGGATGCGGAATTCAAGCAGACCTTTGCGGAAATCCTCAGAAAATTACAGATGCAGGGATGTACTATCGTGATCGTGAGTCATGACATCGAATTCTGTGCACAGACTGCGGATCAGGTCTGCCTGATCTTTGATGGAGAGACAGCAGTTGTAAACGGTGTAACGGAATATTTTACAGGGAATGAATTCTATACCACGGCAGCGGCAAGAATTGCCAGAGGTATCGTGGATCATGCTGTTACGGTTAAAGACGTTCTTGCGGTGTATGGGAAAAACACAGATCGGTCAGGCACGGATGCAGGAGCTTCACGGAAAAAAGCGGATAAAACGCTAACAGACATAGAAGCTTCCGAACAGACAGAAAAGAACACAGGCAAGCATAAACAGTCAGGTGTGAAATCCGGACAAATAGAAGATAAACAGCACAAGAGCATAGTGTCAGGTAAGGCTGCATTTGTACACAGATTAGGTCTGATGATAACAACGCTTGTTATGGCGGCCTGCTTTATCATAACGATTCGCCAGTCTGATCTTACCCGCTTGATCGATGATGGCAGGGTGACATCGGAGGGTATTATATATATAGGGATATATGTGATCTTTATATTGATGGTCGGGCTTTTTCTCTGTCTGTTGGGTCCTCTGGCAAAGGCACAGGACAGGGAGATTGAACGAAGAAAACGGTACCATATCAGCCGGAAGAATATGATAGTAACGATTGCCTGTATTCTGGCAGCCGCAGCTACGATCTGGATGGGAAAAGCTGTACTGTCGGATAGAAAGTATTATTTTATCTCGCTTTTGGTTTTGATCGAGATGATGATCCCGTTTGGAGTGGCATTTGAAACCCGAAAGGTATCGGCAAGAGATCTGGTAACGGTTGCAGTTTTATGTGCACTGGCAGCAGTAGGAAGAACCGCATTTTTTATGATACCGAATTTTAATCCGGTTATAGCAATTGTGATCATAAGCGGAGTGGCATTTGGCTGCGAAACCGGATTTATTACAGGAGCAGTCACGATGCTGGTGTCAAATATGGTATTTGGTCAGGGACCATGGACGCCATGGCAGATGTTTTCGATGGGACTGGTAGGATTTTCCGCCGGGCTTGTCTTTAATAATTCAAAGATTCGGGGAGAACAACTGACGCGTCTCTCCCTTTGCGTATTTGGTGGATTTTGTTGTATTATAATATATGGCGGTATTATGAATCCTGCATCCGTGATCATGTGGCAGCCGACGGTCAATCTGCAGATGATCATTGCTGCTTATGTGACGGGATTTCCGTTTGATGTTGTACAGGGATTTGCCACTGTGTTATTTCTCTGGCTTATGGCTTGCCCGTTTCTGGAGAAATTAGACCGGATCAAGATAAAATATGGAGTATTGTGTGAGGTAAAAGAACATGCTTAGAAATTGTAGCTTGGATGAGATATCGGATGGACGTCTGTATGAAGCAAATGATATGGTAAAAGCATATTGTAATGAATGTAAGGGGTGCCATGCCTGTTGTGAAGGTATGGGTGAATCGATTATTTTAGATCCTTTAGATATATACCGTCTGACGAAGGAGACAGGAAAAAGTTTTGAAGCCCTGCTTGCCGATACAATCGAACTGAACGTAGTGGATGGACTGATCCTTCCGAATATCAAGATGGTAGATGGAAAATGTTCATTTTTGAATGAAGCGGGAAGATGCAGTATCCATGCGGCACGTCCGGGCTTCTGTCGTTTGTTCCCTCTTGGACGATATTATGAGGATGGCGGTTTCAAATATTTCCTCCAGATTCATGAGTGTGAGCGTGCGGGAAAGGTGAAGGTGAAGGTGTCAAAGTGGATCGATACACCGGATCTTCAGAAGAACACGGAATATATCAATCGTTGGCATGATTTTCTGAAACAAGTGCAGGAGTATATGTGCAAACTGCCTGCAGCAAACGATGAAGCAAAAGCGGATGACCAGACCAGACAGATCTGTATGCTGATATTGAATCTGATGTATATTGCGAGGTATGAGGATCAGAAGGATTTTTATGAGCAATTTGAAGGTCGAATCGTAAATCTGGAAAAACTGATAGAACATTTGGGGTAGGAACGGATATCAGTGTTGGGGAAGGTGATGGAAAATGGAAAAACGATCATTTCAGAAATTAATTATGTATGTTAGTATTGTTCTGATATTTATAGCGGCTGTGGTTCTTGTGTTTTGTGCAAGAGAGGTAAAAAACACGACAGAACAGGTGAATGATACTATAAAGAGTAATCTGGATTATGCTTCTGTTTCCTGTGAAAATATCTTAACGGATGCGGTTAATGTACTGAATGTAAATTATTTTACCACTCAATATATTCATGAGAAAAATGAGGATAATGCTATGTTGAAGGAATATTTTGTTGAGCAGACAGAATATCTGAAGGACAGACTTGGATTATCTTATCTCGGCATATATGGATATATTGATGGAGAATTGATGCTGAGTGGGCAGTGGATGCCACCGGCCGATTATCATGTAGAGGATCGGCTCTGGTATCGGGAGATCATAGCAAATGGAACAGATCTGACATTTGTAACGCCATATATCGATATGAAGACGGGAAAACAGGTATTGACCATTGGAAGAACAATGGAAAACGGAACAGACATGGTCGGGGTAGATCTGGACATAAAAAATCTGTCAGAAATGCTGCAGATGCTGCAAAATGATATTGGCGATTTATATATTGTCAATTCATCCGGAATTATTGAGGCCGGCACTGATTTTGATATGGTTGGAAGCAGCCTGACGGATTATTACGGGAAAAATGAAAAGACGCAGTCCTATGAAGATAAGATAAATGAAGAATTGGAACAGAATAGCGACATTGTATCCTATAAGACGGCTTCATCATGGATATCGGTCAAGCCTATCATGAATGATTGGTATGTAGTATCAATTATTAATAAAGATAGTATTAATTGGCTTATAGCAAGAAATGCGATACCATCTGCGGTTATTCTTATAACTGTTTTGGTCGTATTTTTCATGCTCTATCTGAATTTATTTGTTCGGTTGCACAGAACTAAAGATCAGACAGGAACAGAGAAGCTTGAAGTATATCGATATTCCTCCGGAGCGGTACTGGAAGATGATAAACGCTTAAAATATATGGTATTTTACACATATTTGTTACTGATCTGTTTTTTTGTTACGGCATTTCTTCGTTATGAAAGTGGAGCGGGTTTTGTCATTATAACATTTTGTACGGTTCCCGTCTGTATATATGTGACTTGTTCCGAAAAAACACCCGTTAAGGCGCATGGCTTCTGTATGACGGGCTGCCTGTTTATGATAATTGCCATGTATGGACTTCTGCCGGATGGACACAATCGTTTGACGGATATGTTCCTGACAGCCATGGTTATTATTTCGTTATACCAGATGGTTGAATTGAATATATTTATGCTGGTCAGTACAGAGATTTATTATCTGTATGCTCTGTTGTCAGATCATATGCAGGATGCATCAGGTGGAAGAGATATTGATGACTGTATAACGGATATGATAATTATTTTGCTTGGAAGCTTAATGCTGTTAGTGGTAATTGCCTGGAATAAGAGGCTTCTGATCCAATTGAAACAAAATGCAGAGGAAGCAGAGAAAGCAGCAAACAGTGAGTCGGCGTTTCTGGCAAATATATCTCATGAGATACGGACACCTTTAAATGCGATACTTGGTATGAATGAACTGGTTTTGCGTGAGAGCAGACAGCCTCATATCAAAGAGTATGCAATGTATATAAAGAATTCAGGCAAAACATTGCTTACGATCATCAGTGATATTCTGGATCTGTCGAAGATTGAATCCGGAAAGGTTGATATCATAATAGAGAGATACAGCCTGAGCAGTCTGATAGAAGATGTTGAACGATCGATCCAGAAACGGGTAATGGAAAAAAACCTTCAGTTTAACATATCGGTTTCGCCATATATGCATGAGTATCTGCAAGGTGATGAAGTCCGAATTAAACAGATCATTATGAATCTTCTGACAAACGCAGTGAAATATACAGAAAAGGGATGTATCAGTCTTCGGATCACGGGTGAAAGTCAGGATACTATCCAGAAACTGTTCATAGAGGTGGCAGATACCGGCATCGGAATGCGGGATGAGGATCTCGGAAAATTATTTACGAAATTTGAACGATTTGATCTGAAACGGAATCGTTCGGTAGAAGGAACCGGTCTGGGACTTCCGATTGTAAAAAGCCTTCTTGATGCCATGGGAGGAACTATACAAGTACAAAGTGTATATGGAAAGGGATCAACATTTACTGTAGCTCTGACACAGAAGATTGCAGATGAAGAAACGGTTGGCGACTACAGGGAAAGATACAAAAAAAAGATTCAGACGGAAATAGCATATCACGAAATGTTCCATGCAGAGAGAGCACATGTTCTTGTTGTGGATGATAATGAGGTAAATCTTAAGATCATAGAAGGGCTTGCTAAAAGAACCGGAATACAGATGGATATGACTACCAGTGCAAAGCAGGGGCTTGCCATGATCAGAAAACAGGAATATCAGTTATTTTTAATTGACCATATGATGCCTGAGATGGACGGACTGATCATGCTCCAGAAGATAAAAGGTATGGATGGGGGAAAATACAAGCATATCCCGGCAATCGCCATTACGGCAAATGCACTCTCTGATGCGAAACAGATGTATCTGGATGCAGGCTTCAATGGATATCTTTCGAAACCGATCGATCCGGAACGATTTGAACGTATTCTGATGGAGAATCTTCCGGATGAGTATATTACATTATGTGATAAAACGGATGCAGAAGCCCATAAATCTGATGTTCCGGCAACACAGATCAACATTCCCGGAATTGATGCAGAGAAAGGCCTGTCTTATATAGGCAATAGCGAGGAACTCTATATCGATCTTTTACAGACCTATTTGACCGGAAGCGAAGAACGTATACAAAAGCTGGACGCCGACAGAAAAAACAGAGATCTGCAGGCATACGAG
>NZ_WWTL01000014.1:0-85522 GCF_009874105.1 Clostridium sp. BIOML-A1
ATGATTTGATGATACTCTTACTAAAAAGTATTGTCTACAATAATAGGGTTGGTGTCTACTTTTAGATTACCACTTCACATACCAAATTTATTTAGCTTCGTCGAGTATTTTCCCCCAACATTCTTCCTAATACCCGCATCAGACTTGTCCTTGTGGGTATCGTGCGCTTATTTTCCTTTCCATACCCTCATCTAGCCTGCCTTGTGGGTATCGTGCGCTCATTTTCCATTCCATACCCATATCTGATCAGTCGTCTCGGGTACGACGCCTACTTATCATCTACCATATCCTCATCTAGCCTGCCTTGTGGGTATCGTGCGCTTATTTTTCATTCCATACCCTCATCTAACCAGACGCCTCGGGTATCATACTTACTCATCCATTGCCATACCCAGAAATCAAGCATCATCAAGCAATAACTCACATATACAAACACAAATATAGCCTGTCTGGCTGTTGACTAGATCGCTGCACTATGACATCCACGAGGATTTCGTTATGAAATGCATATGCCGGCAAATGTGAGTGCTTGTCTTAGCCCATCAGGGCGAGTTGCACAGGAACATTTGCGAATAGGGGATATGAATTTCATAGGAACCACAGGGAGTTAACTGTAAAAAAATAAAATGAACGCTGCCATTACTATTATGTAGTAAGCCTTTTATCCACGGCCGGTACTTAGGTTGCGTACTTTGCAACCTTATGTACCGCTGCACGTGGATTAGAGCGAAAGCGTCTTACGAAATAATAGGTAATGGCAACGTTCATTTTGTTTCAAAGTTACTCTGCTATGGATGCATCTGCCGGATACTCCTTGCCGAACCATGTGGCGATCACGCGGTATGGGCACTTCGGTGTTGCAAGGCTGACAACCACCATGATGATCGTGGAGATCAGACAGGCAACGATACAGGAATTGAAACCAAGTGAGATTGGCAGAACGCCCATATCGATCAGGAGATATAAGCCAATACCACTGATGATACCTGCGATCGCGCCATACTCATTTGCCCGCTTCCAGAACAGTCCGAGAAGCAAAGTATGAAGAAATGCTACTGTCATACCACCGGTAGCATAAGTGATCAATGAAGCCAGAAGTTCCGGTGGATCACATGCAAATAAGAAAACAACTAGTGCAACAACGATAACACTGATAACATTTAACTTCTTTAATGTCTCCTGCTTTGCATCTTTATTGAACAGGTTCTTGTACAGATCACTGACGATCGTTCCTGCAAGAGATACGATCATTCCACCAACAGATGACTGAACCGCACCACATACACCGGCGAGAACCAGACCTGCTGCCCATGCAGGCATTACACTTACTGCAAGTGTCGGAATACCAAGGTCAGGAGTTGCAAGGCTTCCTTCCGGGAACATATATTTGATCGTGAAGCACAGACCATTCAAGCCAATGAGCCAGATTGCAACTACAACCGCACCAACCTTGATCGCACGATGCAGAGTCTGTGTATCCTTATAAGTAAGCGTTGTCATTGTTACATGAGGCATTGTACAGGTTGTGATACCCCATAAGAATGCAAATGAAAGAACCGTCTTTACACTTGCAGGTACGAACCAGTCCGGATTACTCTTAACTAATGACTGGATTGTCTCTGTATAGCTGAGATCTGTTCCGTTGATGCCCATGATAAATAAGATAATAACGGAAACTGTCATGATAATTCCCTGAAAAACGATCGCAGATGCAATGCCTTTAATACCACCCGTGATAGCTGCGATTATAACCAGTACAGTGAAAATAGCAAGTCCGATACGATAATCCTGACCGGTTAAGATCTGGAAGATTCTTCCGCCGCCGGTAATTGTAGATACGGCAAATGCGCCAAGGAAGAACAGGATAACCAGTCCGCAGAGCGCACCAACGATCTTACTGTTGTTATATCTGTGCATCAGAAGTTCAACAAATGTCTTGGAATCCGTTCTTCTGGCTACGATACCGACACGCTTACCGATCAGTCCAAGTACCATGAAGTTCGTGCACATGGACCAGAAACAGCAGACCATCCAGGTCGCCCCAAATGTATATGTATAACCCGGTACACCCATAAATACTCCGGCACCGGCAACACCGGCTGATACCATCATGGCAGTTACAAGCACACCACCGCTTCTACCGCCGGTATAGAATTTGCTCAGGTAATCACCTTTTCCATTTGCCATTGCTTTTCTGGTAACAAGACTGTATACCAACTGGAAAATCGTATATGCGGCAAATACAGTAATGATTATAATTCTCTGATTTGTAGATAAGTTCATCTCTATTTGCCCTCCTTATGTTTTCTTTCTTTTAATTTTCCGTTTGGAGTAACATCCATGTCACGATATATAAATGTTACAACCAGAATAACCGCTACTACCATTGCGATCAAAATAATGATCTCATTAAAAATCCACTGTGGAAATCCAAGAATGTATTTGTACTTTGATACATCCTTACCGCCCACCAGATACAGGTTGGCGATCATCAGCACCATAAATACCAGATAGGTTCCAAGCGTGATCCAGAATTCCTTTGTTGTCTGGGTGAAACGCTCATCCGGCTCTATTGATTTCAAATCATAATCCCTGCTGTCAGGATCAATGTTGTTATTTATCTGACTCATCTTATGTGTCTCCTCTCAACGTAAGTTTTTGAATAATTATGAAACGAAAAAATCATTCACCGAGTAAAATAATCACTGTTATTTACGCATATAAAATCTTCAATCGTTTTATTATAGTTTGTTCTTCTCCGGAAATGGATCGTCCAGCATTCTTGTCGCATGGAACTGCCCCTTTTCTGCAGAAGCAAGCTGCAGCAATACAGCTCCGATACCTGCTGCACCATCGAATAAACCGATCGGTGTACTTAATACATCCGGTGCGACACGGTCAAGTGCAAATCTCCATGCGCACTCTCTTCCTTCCGTACCGTCTGTGATCGTTGCTCCGTCTGTGATGACCTTACCGCACCTCTTTGCCTGTTTCAGATAAGTCTCATCACCAAATGCAGCCCACAGACCCAGATACATATTTAACAGGCCCGCAGTTCCGCAGCAGATATTGTAAGTATTCCAGTAGCCTTCTGTCCGAACCTCAGGTGCGCCTGTATCAATTACACCCTGTGTCAGCATATCGATATACCGCTTATACCGGTCTTCTCCTGTCATCTCATATAATTTATAGAAGAAACGATTTGTTCCCGCCGGGCCATGACAATAGCCAAGATAGAACAGATCCTTACGATCCGGCAAACCATGTGGAATCAGGCTTCCTGCCTTCATCTTAACCGCCTGTGCGATCATGAAATCTGCGATTCCCTTTGTCGCATCCAAGAACTTCTGATCACCGGATGCTTCGTACAGATTCAGCAGTACAAATCCGATTCCTCCGGTTCCCATCGGGAAGTTCGGATCGATATAATCTTCTTTTGCTCCGAAGTAGACAGGATCTACACCCGGATACCAACAGGTTCCGTTTCCTGCATCATGCCTCTGCTCGAGGAAATTCTCTCCTGCTTTTGCGGCAAATGCTGTCCAGTCCTCTATGCCAAATGTTTTTGCTGCATATAAGAAAAACAGAACCGTTCCGGCATCTCCTACGATACCCGGAAATGAAGTCCAGCTATAACCTTTGCCGTTTTTTCCGGGCTTTGCATCTGCCTTTGCAGACTCAATAATATCTGCCACAAATGTTTTATATTTCTCATTTCCGGTTGCCTTATAGAGCTGTATCATGGCAAAGCCTGCTCCGCTCCATCCACTGGAAAATGCATATTTTGAAAAGTTCCTTTTCAGATCCCGGTCATGATCAAAACGATAACGGATATATGTGGCTGCTTCTTCTGCCTCCTGCAGATAGCTCACATCATTCGTTGTCTGATATAATCCCAGAAGAAATACGATGATTCCGGACGCCCCGGCATACATACAGATCTCATCATAATAGATGGATCTTCCTTCTGCCGCATCCTGCAAAGACCAGTAGATACCTTCCGGTCCCTGTTTCTTCCGGCTGTTTATAAAATTCATGGTTTCTTTCGCATATGTAAGATAGTCTGCCATGTTGTCTCCTTCCTGTTCTATGTTTTATATTACATATATATGTTCTTGACCTTACCAAACAGAGGGCGCTCCCGCTCGTTTCTTTTATTCCCCTGCATACATCCTGGTTGACAGATATTTGAATGCGTTGTCAGCCATGATAATCGCAATATTCTTTCCTGCTGCTTCCGGACGTTCAGCTATGATCGTTGCTGCCTTTAAGGCTGCTGCCGCTGACTGTCCGAGAAATACGCCATCACTCTTTACCAGTCTTCTTCCTGTCTCATAGGCATCCTCTGCTACGATATCCAAACATTCATCATATGGGACCTGCTCCGGATCGAAGAATACCGGAACACTCTGTGCCGGAACATCGTTAAATGCAAGTACG
The DNA here is from genome assembly GCF_009874105.1 of Clostridium sp. BIOML-A1. Taxonomy (NCBI): domain Bacteria; kingdom Bacillati; phylum Bacillota; class Clostridia; order Eubacteriales; family Clostridiaceae; genus Clostridium; species Clostridium sp. BIOML-A1. The sequence goes on from NZ_WWTL01000014.1 coordinate 4,441, forward strand.
CCGTCAATCGTATTTGCTTCCGGATGATTGACATTCTTTCTGGACTGTACTGCCGGCTGTGCACCGATGATCTTGATATCAGAATTTTTCTCTCTGAAATATCTGGACAGACCAGCCAGTGTTCCACCGGTTCCGACCAATGCTACCACATAATCAACCTTTCCGTCTGTGTCCTCCCAGATCTCAGGTCCTGTTGTACGGTAGTGTGCTTCCGGGTTATCCGGATTTGTTCCCTGATCGATATAGAAGTAACCATGCTCATCTGCATATTTGTTCATGATAACGGTAAGCTTCGCCATGCTTAAGCCACCATTCTGCAGCATCTCCAGGAAGCCCGGCACATCAGCTGCCTGAAGCAGCTCTACACCATATGCTTTTAAGATCAGTGTACGTTCTACCGATACTCCCGGCTGAATCACTACTACATATTTATATCCTCTGGCATTTGCAAATGCTGCTGTTGCAATTCCTGTATTTCCGCTTGTGAAATCAAGGATTGTTCCGCCCGGCTTCAGCTTGCCTGATTTCTCTGCCTCTAAGATCATGTTAAGAGCTGCACGGTCCTTTACGCTTCCTGATGGATTGAAATACTCCAGCTTACCAAGGAGGTGGGCGTTCAGCCCTAACTCTTTTTCATAATTTACGAATTCTACCAATGGGGTATGTCCTACAAGTTCTGTAATTGATGAATGAATATTTGCCATTTTTCTATTTCTCCCTTTTCCTATCTGGTTAGTATGTTTTGTTGTCGTTATAAAACCCGGAAGCATCAACCTCCGGGTAAATGTCTGTTTGTCAGTCACCATCCAACTCTGGATAAATGATTTTCTCATCCGGCACATCTTATAGCGTTTCTTTATCATAGTATTAAAGTAGGTTTTATATGTTATGTGCCTATTATAGTGACAGTTCCATAATTTGTCAACCAGTCAAAATATTTTAACTGGCTATAACCACAGCTTATAACCGAACCAATCTGTAACTCTTATAACAGTTGCACCGGCTAACGCTATTACATTGCGATTCACGCCTTTAATGTTTTCTGCAAAACCATCATACTTGCCTGTGGTTATGCTGTGATCACTGCTTTCAGACGGTCAAGCGCCTCCTTGATCGTTGCTCTCGGACATGCCACATTGATACGTTCAAAGCCTTCGCCTACCTGCCCAAAGATCGCACCGCTGTCAAGCCACAGCTTTGCCTGATTCACGATCAGGTTCTCCCGTTCCTTCTCTGTCATTCCGAGTGCCCTGAAATCCAGCCACAGCAGATAAGTTCCTTCCGGCTCGATCAGCTTGATCTGTGGAAGTTCCTTTTTCAGGTAATCACGCACAAATGCGATATTACTCTCTACATATCTCATCATTGCCTGATACCATGTCTCGCCATGAGTATACGCTGCTTCACAGGCGGTAAGTCCCATTGCATTTAACTGACTGTAGCCCGCCGCATCCACCTGCTTACGAAATACTGCGCGCAGAGTTCCATTTGGAATAAAGATATTCGACACCTGAAGTCCTGCCAGATTGAAGGTCTTTGCAGGAGAAGTACAGGTAACGGAGTTCTGTTCGAATTCTTTCTTGATCGTCGCAAATACCGTGTGCTGGTGATCTCCGAAAACAAAATCCTCATGTATCTCATCACTTACAACCGTAACGCCATGCTTGATACAGATATCACCCATCTTCGTAAGCTCCTCTGCCGTCCATACACGACTGACCGGATTATGCGGACTGCACAACAGGAACAGCACAACATGATTGTCAACGATCTGTTTCTCAAAATCATCAAAATCGATGTGATATTTTCCATCATCCCCAAGTACCAGATCATTGCTCACAAGCTTCCGGTTATTGTCACGGATCACTTCTGAAAACGGATAATAGACCGGCTGCTGAATCAGAACGGCATCCCCTGCCTTGGAATATGCTTTGACCGCCATCGCCAGTGCAAATACAACACCCGGTGTCTTTGTCAGCCAGCTTCGTTCCACCTTCCAGTCATGGTGAGCTTCCATCCATTTGCTGACCGCCTCGAAATAACTCTCTCTGCTCTCCGTATAGCCAAAAATTCCATGCTGTACACGCTCTGTCAACGCATCCAGGACCAGACTCGACGTCTTAAAATCCATATCTGCAACCCAGAGAGGAAGTACATCCGCAGGCTTTCCTCTCCGCTCTGCAAAGTCAAATTTCAAACAGTCTGTATTTCTTCTATCTATTACTTCATCAAAATTCAGGTTTTTTTCTTCCATAATTATCCTCCCGTTATGTATCAGATCCTATGCTGTAAATATATTTCCATATCAAAATATTTTTCAGGCAAATTACTTTTTCATAATTACTCATATATTACACTGTTTTATTCCCGAAAAGAATCAATTGTCTGTTTCAGATCCGCGATCAGATCCTTCTTATCTTCGATTCCTGCCGACAGACGCAGAACACTGTCTGTAATACCGTTCTTTATACGGATTTCCTCCGGTACATCCGCATGAGTCTGTGTCGTCGGATATGTGATCAAGGTCTCTACGCCGCCGAGACTTTCTGCAAATGGGATCAGCTTTAGGGATTCCAGTATATGGAGTGCCAGCGCCTTGCTCTCCACTTCAAATGTCAGCATGCTTCCAAATCCACTCGCCTGGCTCTTACAGACCTCATAATTATTTGTTCCCGGTATTCCCGGATAATAGACATTCTTTACTTTCTTCTCCTGCAACAGGAATTCCACGATCGCCTGTGCATTTTCCTGTGCCTTCTCCATACGGATCGGCAATGTCTTGATGCCACGAAGCACCAGCCAGCTGTCAAATGGCGCAAGTCCCGCACCTGTCGTCTTTATGATATATCGTAATTTCTCCGAAAGCTCCGGTGTATTTACCACGATAAATCCGGCCAACGTATCGTTGTGTCCGCTTAAGAACTTTGTTCCGCTGTGCAGGATGATATCGGCTCCCAGTTCAAATGGCCGCTGGAAATACGGTGACAGAAATGTATTATCCACGATCAGCAGCAGATTATGTTTCTTTGCAAGTTCCGCCGTCTTGCGGATATCAATAACATTCATCATTGGATTAGTCGGTGTCTCGATATAGATTGCTTTTGTATTTTCTTTGATGTAGTTTTCCGGATCTTCCTCTGCAAAATTGATCCGGCTGAACTCGATACCATTTTTCTGATTAATATGATCAAATAAACGGATACTTCCGCCATACAGATCTGCTTCCGAAACGACATGGTCGCCCGGTTTGAAGATCTCCATCAATGTAGTAATAGCTGCCATGCCGGAAGAAAAAGCGAGAGCATCCAGTCCTCCTTCTAATGATGCAACGATCTTCTCCAACTGTTCTCTGGTTGGATTCTGGAGTCTGCTGTAATCATACCCCGTACTCTGTCCAACTGCCGGATGCGCATACGTTGCTGTCTGATAGATAGGAAAGCTGATCGCTCCCGTTCTGTCGCCTTCAAATTTTTCGTGATTTCCATATATACATTTTGTAGCAATTCCTGTATCCATAATAACCGTCATCCTTTCCTGCTGCCTGCGTTTTTGACTTATGATTTGTTCTGACAGGCTATTACTGACATTACCAATCAGGGAACGCTTCCGCTCGTTGAGCCCTGCAGCGGTACTAAGATGCTGCTTTCGCACCATCAAGTACCGGCGGTCTCAAATGTCCCTGTATTGGCAAGTCATAATAGCCTGTCAGAACAAACCATAAGTTCATGCATTATTTATACCATAGTATATCAGTAGGAATAAGATTTCGGTACTATGTATTTCTGTGAGCTGGTTATAAATACAGCTTATAGCCAACTTGTTACTTAATTGTCATTTGCCCAACTCCCTACAGGCTCAAACTCCACTACAAAGGAAACGGCTGAGCATTTACTCAGCCGTCTTCTTTACATTTTCCTGTGTTCCGTATTGGGTCAGTATCTCGATATAGCGTCTGCCAAGGGTACTCAGCCGCATGCCTTTTCGTTTGATATAGCCGATCGTCATTTTCTCCTCCGTGTCAAGCGGAATTGCGCGGTAAGCACTGCCGTTTAATTCTTCACAGATAATACCGGAGCACAAGGTATATCCGTTCATACCAACCATCAGATTCAGCATCGTTGCACGGTCATCTGCCTTGATGATCTGCTTGTATTCCAGCGTACTGAATACTTCTTCTGCATAATAAAACGAATTTCGTTCGCCCTGTTCAAAGGAAAGACAAGGATAATCTTTTAATTCTTCAAATGCGATCTTCTCTTTTCCTGCCAGTGGATGCTCGTTGCTCAGATACACGAATACATCACAGTCAAATAATTCCGTAAATTCCAATCCGTTTTCTGAGAAAATCTTCTGCAAAGCCTTTCGGTTGAACTCATTTAAATATAAGATTCCAAGCTCACTCCGGTAGTCTCTTACAAACTCGATCACTTCATTTGTCCGTGTCTCATGCACAGCCAGTTCGAAATCATCCAGCCTGATCTCCTTTGCAAGCTCGATAAAGGCTTCTACCGCAAACGAATAGTGCTGCATGGATACACTGAATTTATTCTTTTTCTTTTCGTTATTTATGTATCGATCTTCGATCATCTGATTCAGTTCTACCATCTGTCTTGCATAGCTTAAAAACTCGTCTCCCTCCGCCGTGATCACGATACCACGATTGGTTCGGATAAATAATTCGATATTCAATTCTTCTTCCAGATCCCGTATCGTACTGGAAAGTGCCGGCTGGGATACATACAATTCTGCTGCCGCCTTATTCATGGATTTGGTATCTGCTATCTTTACAGCATAGACAAGCTGTTGTAATGTCATATCTGTGCCTCCCGATTGCTTCCTTATATGTTTTCTTTTTATACAGGTACTTTATGCTTTAATATACTATAAGACCTGTGTCCAAACAATTACGCTCATTGTACCACACCTCTTTTTTATTTTCGATATTTTCTGATCGATTTTATAAGATTCTGTCAAAGCATAGTTCTTCAAATCGAATTTTCCGGTAAAAAAATGGTTAAAACTTTCTAAAAACGGTTGACTAAGCTTTTCATACATGATAAAAATATATCATTCAAAAAGGGAGTAGTTTCATGCTGTGCATGTGCCGATTCTCGTCAGTACGCCTTAAAAGGCCGGGGATCGGATAACCGATATATACGTTAAAACGAGACTTTTTGTGCATATTTTTTGTGCACAAAAAGTCTCGTTTTTTATTATCAATTACAAAAAACAGCATGTACCAACCAAAATTTTTCCCAAAATACAAGCAGCATATTTGAAAAAACTACTGTTCATTATCTGTCTCAGGAAAAAAAGCAAAAGAAAGGACATGGTCTTATGAAAGAAATCTATCAGCTGAACAAAGAAGAATTATTCCGAACCTGCGGTAATCCGGAAGGACTTACCACTACAGATGCTAAAGAGCGACTTCAAACCTATGGTGAAAATACTCTGGTCGAGCAAAAGAAACAAAGCGTTGCTTCTGTCTTTTTTCACCAGTTTGCCGATCTGCTCGTTATCATCCTGATCGCTGCCGCGATCGTCTCTATGGCATCCGGCAACATTGAAAGTACGATTGTTATATTTGCGGTTATTATCATGAATGCGATCCTTGGTACGATCCAATATGTAAAGGCAGAAAAATCTCTTGATTCCTTAAAAGAATTATCTGCACCAAAAGCGAAAGTATTACGTGACGGAATCAAACAGGAGATTGCATCAAAAGACATCGTACCGGGAGACATCCTGCTCTTAGAAGCCGGTGATATGATCGTCGCTGATGGCCGTATCATCGAAAATTTCTCTTTACAGGTAAATGAAAGTTCTCTGACCGGAGAGTCTACAAATGTGGATAAAGACGACTCTGATATCACCGGGGATGTTGCTCTCGGTGACCGCATCAATATGGTATTCTCCGGCAGTCTTGTTACTTATGGTCGTGCAAATGTTCTCGTTACAGCAACCGGAATGCATACAGAAATGGGTAAGATAGCCACCCTTATGAATAATACAAAATCCAAAGTGACCCCACTTCAGATCAGTCTTGATAATTTCAGTAAAAAACTGGCAACAATCATTATGGTGATCAGTCTGATCGTATTCGGTCTCCGTCTGATGCAGGGCGAGAAAATACTGGATTCTCTGATGTTCGCAGTTGCCCTTGCTGTCGCTGCCATTCCAGAGGCTCTCGGTTCGATCGTTACGATCGTTCAGGCAATGGGTACCAGAAAGATGGCTGCCGATCAGGCGATCATCAAAGATCTGAAGGCGGTCGAAAGTCTGGGCTGTGTCTCTGTTATCTGTTCGGATAAAACAGGTACACTGACCCAGAACAAAATGACAGTTCAGCAGCTTTATACCTGTGATACTCTGTTAAATGCCGACCAACTGGATCTCCATATTCCGGCACATCGTTATTTTCTGTACAACTGTATCTTAAACAACGACAGCAGTATCCGGGATGGCAAGGATATCGGGGATCCGACTGAAACCTGTCTCCTTACGATGGCAAGGAAAACGAAACTATTTGATGTCGGTGTAACAGAAGAAGTTCTGCGTGATCTGATGCCACGTCTGGAAGAGATTCCATTTGACTCCGAACGGAAACTGATGAGCAGCAAATACCTATTGCACGGCGTACCTACACTTCTGACAAAAGGTGCAGTCGATGTTCTTCTTACCCGTATGGATTCAATCATCACAGAGGATGGTATCCGTCCGATTACAGAGAACGACCGCGACAGAATTCTGGAACAAAATATGCAATTTTCCAGACAAGGTTTACGGGTTCTGGCACTTGCCTATAAAGAATGTTCCGATTCGGAAGTTCTGACCGCAGCCTCTGAATATGGTTATACTTTTATCGGACTTGTATCCATGATCGATCCGCCAAGAGAAGAATCCATGGCTGCAGTTGCGGATGCTATCTCCGCCGGAATCAAACCGATCATGATAACCGGAGATCATAAAGTAACGGCAACCGCTATTGCCAGACAGATCGGTATCTTCCACGATGGTGATATGGCCGTAACCGGTCAGGAAGTCGACCGTATGACCGATGACGAACTTACAGATGTCCTTCCAAAGATCTCCGTCTATGCCAGAGTTTCACCGGAAAACAAGATCCGTATCGTTGATGCATGGCAAAAGAAAGGTCACATTGTCGCCATGACGGGTGACGGTGTAAACGATGCTCCCGCATTGAAAAAAGCAGATATCGGTGTCGCTATGGGAATCACCGGAACCGAGGTATCAAAGGATGCCTCAGCTATGATCCTTGCAGATGATAATTTTGCAACGATCATAAAAGCTGTCCTGACAGGAAGAAATGTTTACCGTAATATCATGAATGCCATCCTGTTCCTTTTGTCCGGAAACCTCGCAGCCATTCTGGTAGTTCTCTACTGCTCCATCATGGCGCTTGATACCCCATTCCAGCCGGTTCATCTGCTCTTTATCAATCTGCTGACCGATTCACTTCCGGCGCTTGCCATCGGTATGGAGCCATCCGATAAGAAATTACTTCGTAACAAACCGCGAGATCCAAAAGCAGGAATCTTCAATAAATCCTTCTCGCTCCAGCTTATTTGCTACGGTGTTCTGATCGGTATTGTTACAACCGTCGCCTTTTATCTGGGTGATTCCGTAAATGCCCTGACTGCCAGCACAATGGCATTTGCCACACTGACGCTTGCAAGATTGTTCCACGGATTTACATGCCGCAGCGAATCCTCTATTATAAAGATCGGTATCCGCTCCAACCTCTGGAGTGTCGCCGCTTTCTTCGCCGGTGTCCTGCTGCTTGGCTTTGTCCTGCTCGCACCATTTATGCATGGCTTATTCATGATTGCCGACCTGACAGTTAAAAATGTATTGAGCATTTTAGGGCTTGCATTTATCCCAACCTTTATTATCCAGATCACACGAATAATAAAAGAAGCTGTTCGTAAATAACTGCAGCGTCAAGACTTATGAAATGGTTGTATTGTGCCTGCAAAAGTCATGACTTATACAGAGTCGAATGCCGGCTGGCGTTTTCTTTTAATAAAACTCCAGTCGGTGTTCCACCAGCTCATCTCCTTCATAGACCAGCCGCAGAGTGAAGAAACGTTGTTCGTCTTCTAATAAGAGTTTCAAAAATATAGCATCTCCTGTCCAGGTCGGAAGAGATGGCACGATGCTTTTATCTACCCATTCCAGTTCTCCTTCATTGCAGGCGGTTAAGCTTCCGGTAAAGCCATCTGCTGTAAACAGACACATCAGCTCCGGCTCACAGACATCACTGATAAATGTGATCAGGCCACGGAACTGATAAGATGTCAGTGTCAGTCCTGTTTCTTCTTTTACTTCCCGAAGCAGGCAGTCTTCCGGTCCTTCTGTTTCTTCCGCATGTCCGCCGACTCCGATCCATTTATTCTTATTAATATCTTTCTCCTTCTTCGTACGATGAAGCATCAGATATTTTCCGTCTTTCTCTATATAACATAATGTTGTCATTTTCATAGTAAGTGACATAGCCTTTCATCTCCTGTTATTTGCCATATTTACCCATATGCGCTCATTATACCTTCCCCCCGGACAAATGCAACCGATAATTCAAATACAGTTGCCATATTGAAATTATCGCTTTTCCGGTGCTATAATAAGGAGCGACAGGTTGTAAACCTGTCCGATCACAATAATGTGAAGCAATTACAAAACATCGACAGTTTTGCAATTACCTATATATAACTTTATACGGAGGTATGAATATAATGAGTAAAATTGATGAAGTCAGAAGCGAAATGATGGCCGCTATGAAGGCACATGATAAAGAGAGAAAGGACGCATTATCCGCACTCCTTACAGCCCTGAAAAATAAATTTATAGACAAACGTGCTGATCTGACAGAGGAAGAAGAAAATGAAGTTGTATTAAGAGAGATCAAGCTCGCAAAGGAAACAATCGATACAACACCTGCTGATCGTACCGATATCATAGATGAATGCAAGGCAAGAATCACCGTATTCGAAGAATTCGCACCAAAGATGATGGATGAAGCAGAGATCACTGCTACGATCAAAGAAGTTCTTGCAGGTCTTGGTATCGATGCTCCAACAGCCAAAGACAAGGGTAAGATCATGAAAGAGCTGATGCCTAAGGTTAAAGGCAAAGCTGACGGAAAACTGGTCAACCAGATCCTTACATCTATGATGGCATAAGCATACAAAGCCACCACACGATAACAGAAAAACTCCATGCCCGGTGTCTATATATTTTATGAAGCAGACCTATCCGGAACGTCGGTTCTTAACGAATCACCAACAGGTGATGAGTTTAGTACCGATACGTTCCGGATCGAACGAAAGTGTTCTGCGAAATAAAGATATATAGACACCGGACATGGAGTTTTTTAGTTTATGTCTCAGCTTTCATGTCCTGACCCTTTGATCCACGACATAAGTTCATCAAGTTTAATCGGCTTGCTGTAGAGATAGCCCTGGAATGCATCACAGCCAAGTTTTTTCAGTTCATCTCTCTGAGCTTCATTCTCTACATATTCAGCAATAATCTTGAATTTCAAAGATCTGCCCAGATAGACGATTGATGCAATGATATCACGATTCGTTTCATTATGAATAACGTCTCTCGTCAGAGATCCATCCAGCTTTACAATGTTAAAATACTTCGTCTGCAAATAAACCAGCGACGTATGTCCCATACCAAAATCATCGATCAGGAATCTGTGACCTTTCGCCTTCAATGCTTCAATCTTTTTCGTTATATCAATGGACGAAGAAAGTGCATCCTGCTCCGTGATCTCAAGTCCGAGCTGTACATTTGGAAACTGGTATTTCTGTACAACATTTTCGATACATGCTTCAATGCCATCCCATTCCAGAGATTCATTTGTAAGATTGACCGACATCTTGAAATCATCCGGTACGATATCCCTTACCTGTGCCAGTGCCGCACCTGCCGTATCAAAGATAAATTTCTCTAACGTACTAAGTACCTTCTTTTCCTTGGCAAGCTGTATGATCAACGGAGGATAGATAAATCCAAATTCCGGATGCTCCCAACGGATCAACGCTTCTGCACCAATGCACCTGCCATCACGGTTCACCTGTGGCTGATACACTAAGAACAATTCTTTCCGTCTGATTGCTTCAACAAGTTCATCTGCCAGGATACGGGCCATATGTCCGATCTCATCTTCACGCTTTGTATATGGTGAGATGGAATTGTTCTGCTCCTCGCGCTGCATCTCCTCCACCAGTCTTTTGACATCACGTTTCAGACGCAGTTCCCGCTGTTCTTCATACATACGAATAAATGGTTTATAAATACACACACCAATTGCCAGACACAGGATCTGCAAAACTGCTCCTGCCCAGGAACCGGTAGCCTGATACCCACTCAGAATAACAGGCGTCGTCCAATCAACTTCACGTATCACGTGCGGAACAAGTCCAAAGAACATTGCCGCATAAGTGACCAGATAATTCACCATCGGTACAAGCATAAATGGGATCAGTAGAATAGGATTCAAAATCACAGGAACTCCAAATAAGACAATTTCACTGATATTGAAGACCAAACTCGGTGCTGCCATATATGCAAGATTCCGAACACCCTTCTTTTTCGCAAACAACAGGATCGCAATCACCAGACACAAAACGGCTCCCACTCCTCCCAGAAGTACAAATACATCCTGCATTGTCTTGCTGAAAATTCCGGCTGTTATATCAGAAAAATTCTGCTTGATCACTGTGTCTAACATATTGTGTCCATGAATTCCAAAGAACCATAACGCATGTGTCAGAAAAATAATGACCACTCCTGCTCCCAGTCCATTCTGTAATGGCTTTAACAGGTAATCAAAAAAGCGTTCAACCAATTCCTGAAAACCGCTTACTCCAAATAATACCTGTAACAAAATTCGAAAAAACGCAAAAAATCCAATAATGACAACCGCCGGAGCAATTCCCTCGATTGCTTCAATATAGATACCGTCCGTATTCGTACGCTGATTTTTCACCTTGAAGAAACGACTGCTCTTCATTGTGTAATAGATCTTACCGGAAATAAGTGCAACAAACAGTGCCGTAAATGCATGCATATTGCTTAACGAATGAATGGAAAAATCATCGTACTGGATTCCGAAATACCCTACCAGAGCAGCCAGTGTGATAATTACTAAAATGATAATATTTCCTGTACCTTCATAGATTTCCTGCTTTCTCCGTTTCATAATGGCATAACTGACCGTTGTTGTTACTGCCAGAAAAACAGCAAAGAACTCATTAACACTGGCATATACGAAATTCAGAATTTCCAGTACATGTCCACCACACAATTTCTCTATAAACGTCTGATATGCAGGAATCGGTAGATTGATCAACATCGCCGCCAGGTACCCGACTACAAGAAGCGGGATCATCATGATCATACCCTGTCGGATCGCACCCAGCGCGCAGCTGCTGTCAAGCCGGTCTGCCATACGCATGATCATTTTTTTAAATTTGCTCATCTTTTGTTTTAGTGCAATAATCTGGGAGTTAATTATCACACGTTCCTTTCTCTACTCTCTCACCAGATGTAGTTTTTCTGCAAGCTTCAGGATCAGGGTTCCCTTTGGCATAGCAAGGATTTCTTCCTTCGTATATCCTCCGACTGCCAGAATAGCTGCTGCATAGAAAATAACTGCAAGCAGGATTGCCAGAACAACACTGACTGAATTCATATGGATCAGGTGGTAGAAGATCTGATAACTACCCCATGCAACGATTCCCATAAATATCGACGCAACAGCAGGAGCAAGATAGATCTTCTTCACATCAAGCTTTGTAGACATATATTTGGATACAGATATATGGTTAAAGATACATGCCAGTAATGAATACAGGATCGTAGCCGCTACCAGACCGAACAGCTTCGCATCTGTAAATTTCAAAATAGCAGCAAGAAATACTAAATGGATCAACAATGCAAGTGTCGCATTCTTCACCGGCTCCATAACCTTTCCGATTCCCTGCAAGATACTGTTTGTAAGTGTTGATAATGAATAAAATACCACAGATATGCAGCCGGCAGTCAATGCCTTAAATACCAGCGGATCCGCGCCACGGAACAACAGCGTGATGATCGGTTCTGATAACACACCGATTCCGACAGCACATGGTATCGTCACCATCATCGTGATACTCATGGACTGATTGTATACATGATTCGTTTCCTTTTTATCACCCTTGGTAAATGCTCCCGAAATATTTGGTATCAGGGTTGTTCCAACCGCAGATGCGATTGATACCGGAAGATTGATCAGCACCATATACTGACCAGAAAAAATACCGTACAGATTTGCAGATTCAACACGATCTACATTTTTACTGTTTAAGACATTGTAGAAAATCTTCATATCTACGGTGGTCGTAATATTATACACAAATGCAGCAATAATGATCGGTGTTACGATCATTACGATCTGCCGGAATAACTTTCCATATGATTCCACATTCGACGAAACATCAGACTCTACTGTCTCCATGATTTCTTTTCTTCTTCCTGCATATGCGATCAGAATATAAATAATTCCACAGAGAACACCTGCCCCTGTTCCCATTGCACTGCCTGCTGCACCATATTTTGCATGTTCAGAAGTTCCCGGTGCAAATGGTCTGGACATCAGATAGGCAGCCAGAACGCTGACAACTGCATTTGCAATCTGCTCTATAATCTGTGATATGGAGGTCGGAATCATCGTTTTATATGCCTGAAGATAGCCTCTGTAAATAGCAAGAAAGCCCGACAGAAATATTGTCGGTGCGAGGATCTGTAAGCTTAAAATCGCATTGGGCTGTTCCTTTACCAGAACCGGTGCAAATGCAAATGTCAGGATACCTGCCACCAACCCGGCAGATACTACATAGATAAAAGCGCATTTAAATACTCGTCTCGCATTTCTGTATTCTCCCAAGGCCAATTTCCCTGAAATGATCTTAGAAACCGCCGTCGGAATGCTGTAAGTTGCGATCATCAATATCATGGAATAGATTGCATACGCTGTACCATAATATCCGTTTCCCTCATCTCCGATAATCTGAAATAACGGCGACCGATATAAGAGACCGATCACTCGGGATAATATACCTGCACCTGCAAGTACTGCCGCCTGAAAAGCAAAATTTGTCCTCATACCGGACGGCTTCTTTATTTTCTTCTTTCCATTATCATTCTGCATGATTGTTTCTCCTGATTATTATGTAACCGACTACCAAGCGATCAGCTACCATTCTATCCGGTTGCACATATTTCCAGCGTCTGCTATACTGACATCGGAAATGGCACACGTTTCCAATACCCTATATATATACCAGTTTTTTATACTTATTACAAATAAAATATGTAAAAGATTTTTATAAAAGGAGGTTTTCCACCTATGGCTAATTCAAATATTCCAAAAGATCCTGTTATGCTCCTTAGTTTTATTAATATGAAGCTTCGCGATTTTTATCCGAGTCTGGATGAATTATGTGCAGATCTGAATCTGAATGTAAATGAAGTATCCGAAAAACTGGCATCTGCCGGCTTTAACTACGATGGAAAATTAAATCGATTTATCTGATAAAATAATGCTTCTAATTCAAAGAAAACAACTATTTTATCCTATTGCAAAAGGAACGCCGGCAAATCTCTAACCGGGTATTTACCCCACAGAAATCTGCCGGCTTATTCTATCACATAAAGCTACACTATATGTGCCCTGTCATTTCTGATTATGCCACGTTTCCTACATCTGATCATCTTTGTCGTCATCACTGCTCTTCTTTTCAGCTCCATGCTCCGTTGCTGCCAACTGATCATCTGCTTTCTCCGCATGCATCACTTTCTCAATCTGCTGATATAACCTCTTCGCATGTCGCTTCGCTTCACGTTCTGCCTTTGCAGCTGCTTTTTCCTCCGGAGTTTTTTTATGAAAACGGATATCCTCCTCTTCCTCTGTCAGATAGATTGGCTTTCCGGTTTCTTCATCGATCCGTTTGATCCGCTCAAATTCCGAGGACACCGATACCATATGCTTCTTTTCCAGCTTGTCGGTACATGTCTTATTGATATACATGTAGATACATGCAAATACCGGAACACCCAGCAGCATTCCGTAGAATCCGAAGATACCACCACCTACGATAACCGCGGTCAGAACCCAGAAGCTGGAAAGTCCCGTTACATCACCAAGGATCTTTGGTCCTAAAATATTTCCATCAAACTGCTGAATACACAGGATCATGATAAGCAATATGATACTCTTGATCGGATCTGCGATCAGAACAATAAACACACATGGGATCGCACCGATGATCGGACCAAAAAACGGAATTACATTTGTCACACCAATGATGACACTGATCAGCAATGCATATGGCATATCTACGATCGTTGTCAAAATAAATGTTATAATCCCGATTATGATCGAATCCACGATCTTACCATTGATAAACTGACTGAATATCTTATTTACACTTGCAAGTCCATCCAGAATGATATTCGCGTTTTTCAGTTTAAACAGTGCATAGACGATTTTCTTGCCTCTGGAAGCCAAATATTCCTTATTCGCCATCACATAGATAGATGCTACAATACCGATCAGAAAATTATAAATGAACTTCAATCCGCCCACAACACCGGAGCTGATATTCAATACAATCTTATCCAGATTCGGAACAACATCTGTATTTACCCATTTCTGTAAGCGGTCATATACAGTGTTTACGACATTCATTACCATTTCTTCGGATTCACCAAGGTTCTTGAATTTATCATAAATGGTATTGATCGCCTTCATGATATTATTATAGTAATTATCCATATTGGATATAAGAAGATTGATACTGTCGATGACCTGTGGCACTACCATCCAGATCAAACCCGTGAGCAGACCAAGGAACAAAATGATCGTTATAATGATCGATATGGCTCTTGATACATGAAACAGTTTTTTCTTGTCTTTGATCACCCGATCCTGCAGGATCGTATGACACAGACGATCAAAAAAGATAAGCACCGGATTCAACAAAAAAGCGATCACAAAACCAATTATAATCGGTGCTGCCGCCCCGGTTATCGTATCCAGTACCTTCCGAAAGCCTGTCCACTCCTCCAATATCTTATTAAATACAAGCGCTGCTGCAATTACCAGAAATATGATCGTTCCCGCCTTAAACAGCCGTCTTTTTTTTTCATTTCCCAATTTTGTCTGATAACCTTTCCCTTTCCACATTCAAAACCCAATATCAGATATGTCGTTTCATTCCATTCCTATAACAACACATCAATGGATTTATTCTTACATATAATTATAAACAACCTGAAAAAATTATATACTGTTTCAAAAAGTCAGGCAATAGAATTTCCCATTTTTAATAGATTTTAAATAGATTTAACCATGACTTTACCAAATCCAAAATCGTTCAAAAAATGAACCTTAAATAACCCTATATTTTTGAAAAAAGCATTGTCGATATCTGGGTTACATAGTAAAATGGTGACATGTTTAAGGGTTCTTAACAAACCACAAAACATATTTTACCTAAGACCGGGGAGGCATAAAGGAGGTGTTCTTATGGAAAATGAATTAATCTGTCAATTAATTATCTGGTCCGTTATCTTTATGGTCTGTATAATTATCGAAATCATTACTCTCGGACTTACAACCATCTGGTTCGCGGGAGGAGCTTTGGTATCTGCGATCTCTGTATTCTTTGGTACATCACTGATCATCCAGATATTGATCTTTGCAGTTATTTCATTAGTTCTTCTGTTTACTACAAGGCCTGTGGCTTTAAAACATTTCAAATTATCCGATATGGAAAAAACAAATGTTGAAAGTCTGGTCGGCAAACAGGTGATCGTATCTGAAACCATTGATAATCTAAAGGCTACCGGGCAGGTAAAAGTAAATGGTCTCGAATGGACCGCACGTGCTGCTGATGAAACTGATATTATTCCCCAGGGAACCGAAGTCACGATCAATGAGGTTTCCGGCGTAAAACTTATTGTCAGCAGAATATAATTTATTTAATTTGACAGATACTATATCTGTCGCCACTTAAAGGAGGTACTTATTATGGATTCACCACTCACATGGCTGGTAATTATCTTAGTATTCATTGCTATCATTATTATCTGCAGCACAATCAAGATCGTCCCACAGGCACACGCTTACGTTATCGAACGTCTGGGAACCTACTGCGGTACATGGTCCGTAGGTCTTCATATGAAGATGCCTATTATCGATAAGATCGCACGTCGTGTTACCTTAAAGGAACAGGTTGTAGACTTCGCTCCACAGCCGGTTATCACGAAAGATAACGTTACAATGAGAATCGATACTGTCGTTTTCTTCCAGATCACAGATCCAAAGCTTTTCTGCTATGGTGTTGAAAATCCGATCATGGCAATCGAAAACCTGACAGCCACTACTCTCCGTAACATCATCGGTGATCTCGAACTTGACCAGACACTGACATCCAGAGAGACGATCAACACAAAGATGCGTGCTACCCTGGACGAAGCAACTGATCCTTGGGGCATCAAGGTAAACCGTGTTGAGCTAAAGAATATTATCCCACCTGCAGCGATTCAGGATGCCATGGAAAAACAGATGAAGGCAGAACGTGAAAGACGTGAACAGATCCTGAAAGCAGAAGGTGAAAAGAAATCCGCAATCCTTATTGCAGAAGGTAACAAACAGTCCGTTATCCTGGAAGCAGAAGCTGAGAAGCAGTCACAGATTCTTCGCGCAGAAGCTAAGAAGGAAGCAACGATCCGTGAAGCTGAAGGTCAGGCACAGGCTATCCTCGCTGTACAGCAGGCAAATGCAGACAGTATCCGTCTCTTAAATGAATCTGCTCCATCTAATCAGGTTCTTACGATCAAGAGTCTGGAAGCTTTCGCAAAGGCTGCCGACGGCAAGTCAACCAAGATCATTATTCCATCTGATATTCAGGGTGTTGCAGGACTTGCAACTTCATTATCGGAATTAGTGAAAACAGAGAAATAAGATTGAACTGATTCATTGGTAATATTAAAAACTGCCACTGTCAGAATGAAGCCGTTATTGGGTAACCATTCTGATAGTGGCAGTTTTTATTTTATCTGTTATCCTTACAATTACTCCATGCTTTCATCCGCCCAGCTCTTTATCATTGCTATCTCTCTTGCATATCCTGCATCATCATTTGGTGTCTCTAAGATAAATGGTCTGCCTGCAAGCAATGGATGCGTTACGATCCGTTTTAATGCTTCTGCTCCGATCTCACCCTCTCCAATCTTCTGATGTCGGTCTTTGTGTGAATCTCTCACATTCATGCTGTCATTTAGATGAACAGCCTTTAAGCGGTCAAGTCCGATGATCTGATCAAACGTGTGAAGTACACCATCCAGATCTTCCACAAGATCATAGCCACCATCCCATGTATGACAGGTATCAAAGCATACCCCGATCTTATCCTCGCAGTCAACCAGCTCTATGATACGTTCCAGTTCTTCAAAATTTCTTCCGACTTCCGAGCCTTTGCCTGCCATTGTTTCCAGTAATACGACTGTACTCTGATCCGGTTTGATCGCATGATTTAATGCATCGGCAATTACCGGTATGGCTTCTTCTGCTCCCTGACCAACATGTGCGCCCGGATGGAAATTATAATAATTTCCCGGAAGATACTCCATCCGCTCCATATCAGCCTTTAAGATATTACATGAGAACTCCCGAATATCCGGTTTTGCTGCACAGACATTCATCGTATATGGTGCATGTGCGACCAGTTTTCCAAAATAATGTTCCTCCATCAGGGAACGTAACCGTTTCGCATCTGCCGGATCGATCTCTTTCGCCTTTCCGCCCCTTGGATTCCTTGTAAAAAATGCAAATGTATTTGCACCAAGTTTTAATGCCGCCTTTCCCATAGCCTCAAAGCCTTTGGAGGACGACAGATGATTTCCTATATATATCATGTTGTTTCTCTCCTTCTTATAATATAAATATGGCTATGTCATAAGACATAGCCATATTTGTGAAACCACCAGCAGCGGTTTCAACGCTTTTACAACTTCCACTTATAGGTAGGACTCACCTTGTAAGGAAATTATTATATTAGAATACCTTAGTTGTTCTTATAGTAGTTGATCAGGCAGCCATCCATGATGATCTGTCTCTCATCATCGGTCAGGCTTCCAAGCTTCAGGTCTAATTCCTTGAAGTCTTTATTTACCACATATGCCTTGATGATCTCGTCCTTATTCTGAACAGCCTCACGGATACCCGGAATAAATACATAATCATCATTATCAAATGCGAAATCTTCCTCCATGATGAATGGAAGCATACCCCAGTTGATCAGGTTGGATCTGTAACGCTTTGTTGCATATTCCTTGGCAATGTTTGCCCAGCCGCCAAGTACCTTCTGGCAGGAAGCAGCCTGCTCTCTGGCAGAACCATCACCCGGCTTTACAGCAAAGATCGTACTACCGTAACCGGTATTGGAACCTGTGATCTCACGATCTGCAAATTTTGCTTTGATCTCTTTCATCATAGGCTTCATGGATTCATCTGCTTTGCAGAAGCATCCAAGTTCTTCTCTCTTCTTCTCAACTGCCTGAATTGCCTTTGCACGGCCTACATATTCAGGATCCTTTCTGGATAAAGTGAACTCAGCAAGTCCAAGCGGATTTGAACGGTAGGAAGATGTCTCACCGGATGGAATAAGTTCATCTGTAGTTGTTACAGGATCGTTAATAACAGATGCAACCTTTAATAACAGGTTGTCTGTCAGTGCGATCATCTCAGGCCAGTCCTTGATATTCGGACCAAACTTGATCTCAACAGATGGATCGGCCTTGCCGACACCATTATAAACTCGTCTGTCATAAATGGTCTTATCGAAGAAATATTTCTGTCCCTTGTATTCAACATCCAGATCTGTAGCTGCTGTAAGGTATCCCTTATTTGCTGCTGTAGCTGCGATCGAACGTGCATCCATAAGTGCAACGGATGAGATCTGACCATTCTGGATCTTGGAGCCTTCACGGTTCGGGAAGTTTCTGGTTGAATGACGGATTGATAATGCATTATTTGCAGGTGTATCTCCGGCACCAAAGCAAGGGCCGCAGAATGCTGTCTTAACGATCGTACCTGTCTCGATCAGGTCAGCCAGTACACCGTTCTTTGCAAGCTCCATATAGATAGGAGTTGATGCAGGGTATACAGATAATGTAAATTCATCTGCACCGATGCTTCTTCCACGGATGATATCCGCTGCCTGACAGATGTTCTCGAATCCACCACCGGCACATCCGGCAATGATTCCCTGTTCTACATATAACTTGCCATCACGGACTTTATCCTTTAATGTGAAGTCAACCTTACCGTCCAGACTAACCAATGCGCGCTTCTCGCAGTCGTCTAAGATATCCATCAGGTTTGCATTTAATTCTTCAATTGTATATGTATTGCTTGGATGGAATGGCATAGCGATCATTGGTTTTACCTTTGACAGATCCACATATACAACACCATCATAGTAAGCAACAGAACCCGGATTCATTTCCTTATATGCTTCCGGTCTGTAGTGTGTATCATACCACTCCTTGATCTTCTCATCTGTCTTCCAGATAGAGGACAGACAGGTTGTCTCGGTTGTCATTACATCGATACCGATACGGAAATCAGCAGATAATTTATCAACACCAGGTCCTACAAATTCCATTACCTTATTCTTAACATAACCGCACTGGAAAGTTGCACCGATAATCGCAAGAGCAACGTCCTGAGGACCTACTCCCTTTGCAACTTCTCCGTCCAGATAGATTGCTACTACACCGGGCTTAGCTACATCGTAAGTTCTGCATAAGAGCTGCTTTGCAAGTTCTCCGCCGCCTTCGCCGATCGCCATTGTACCGAGCGCACCATAACGGGTATGACTGTCGGAACCAAGGATCATTGCGCCACATTCTGCAAGCATTTCTCTTGCGAACTGATGGATAACAGCCTGGTGAGGCGGAACATAGACACCACCGAATTTCTTTGCGCAGGAAAGACCAAACATGTGGTCATCCTCATTGATCGTACCACCAACTGCACATAAGGAGTTGTGACAGTTTGTAAGGACATAAGGGATTGGGAATTCTTTCAGTCCTGAAGCTCTTGCTGTCTGGATAATACCTACAAATGTTATATCATGAGAGGTCATCTTATCGAATTTGATCTTAAGATTGTCCATATTGTCAGATGTGTTGTGCTTCTCCAGGATACCATATGCCATAGTATTCTTTGCAGCTTCTTCCTTGGATGGAGCTGTACCTAACTTCTGTGTAAGGATCGCATTTGCATCGACATTGTCTTCTACAAGCTCTGTGCCATTTAAAAGATAAGCACCATTGTCAAATAATTTAATCATTCTATTTCCTCCTAATTTGTTGGTGATTCTTTTTCTCATTTTGTCAATCGCTGTTTATTTTAACACAAATCGGCATAGTTGTGAACAACTATGCCGATGAAAGTTTTCATTATAATATTTTTAATCATCCTGCTTCAACCGGAACCCTGAATGAGCACCACTGCCTTTATTCTGTGAAGCACTTTCAGCAGAATCCGCAGTCTGAGGTTGTTCATGATTCATGGTAGTCTCATCTACATTCTCTGCCATCTGTGTTGTATATGGTGCTGTCTGATAGTCCGTGACCGCATTTTCATTCGCCGGAACGGTCGCTTCATCTGTAAATGCACCTGTAACCACCTGCATTCTCTTATGGAGTTCTTCCATTCTCTGCGCTTCCTCCTGCGCTTCCAGACGGGCTTTCTCTAACTTCTTCCGTTTCATCTTCCGGTCAAGCAGCCAGATATATAATGCAAATCCTGCCGCAATCACTCCGATGATCGACCAGATCATGATCGCATTATAATTCGGGAACATTCTATAATATTCCGCTGCCGTCTTTCCTGTCACATCCATAGAGGTTTCTGCATCGGAACCGCCATGATCATGTCCCTGCCAGTCCGCATCAGATTTAAGGAAATAATCATATCCGACTTTCTGTCCACCAAGATCATCCCATGTCAGATCGATATTATACCAGTGTCCATCCACCTGAACCCGATTCCACAGATGCTCGGATTCCAGTCCAAAACCATATTCACAGGTGACCGGGACTCCGGCTTTTTTCATAATGATATAAAATGCCAGCGCATATCCGTTACATGCCGAATCGCCTCTGTACAGAGTATTACATGCGCCACCAGATGAGCGGTTATATTCATTATGTAAGATAATATAATCATGTACCGCTTTCACCTTCTCGTAATCTGACAGCCCCTTTATCTTCCCCGAAATCTGTCCGGAACGGATAAATACAAGAAAGCTTTTTAACCGGCTCATATGATTGATCTTTACCGCTACTTTTTCTCCACCTGAATCCGGCGTATATACATAAGAAAATGCATAGAATTCTCCACCTGCATACATATTCTTTTCCATCAACTTGTCAAGGACCGACTGATAATCCATATACGGTTCCCCTGTTGTCTTTAGCGTAACCGTATTCTTATACCTTGAAGCGGCTGTTGCTACTGCATCATTGATCTCTTCGTATGTTGACAGTCTTCCTGTCGATACCGGCAGCATCTTTAAAACGACACAGTAAACAATAAACAACAGAATGATTCCCTCAATTACGATCTTTACTTTTTTCCCTTTTGACATTTTTCTCTCCTCTTTTTTACATTCTTGATACGATTCATTATACCTCATTTTTCACTATTACAAAATCCTATTACCTGCACTTTTCCGTTTTTTATTCGTTCAAATTTCTTATCTTATTTACAAAAAAATTTTTATTTACTTCTTATTTATACATGATATAATAAAAAAGTCTACGTTTTATTAAGAAATTTTTTCAATAAACCTTCTATTTGTCTGAAATCATAAGGGAAATCATTTCTATATTCATTCTGACATATCGATGCGTTTATAGTCACAAGGAGAGATTAAAAAGTGAAAGATACGATTGAGATCAGATGGCATGGCCGGGGCGGCCAGGGTGCCAAAACTGCTGCTCTGCTGCTTGCAGACGTAGCTTTTAAAACAGGAAAATACGTTCAGGGTTTTCCGGAATATGGTCCGGAGCGAATGGGTGCACCGATCACTGCTTATAACAGAATCAGCAGCGATCCGATCCGCGTTCATTCCAATATCTACACCCCACAGTATGTTGTTGTCGTTGACGAGTCCCTCTTGGAATCCGTGGATGTAACCGCCGGATTAAAAGAAGATGGTGCGATCGTCATTAACACCCCAAAGACACCGGATGAGGTTCGTCCTCATTTAAATGGCTACAAAGGAAAAGTTTATACATTAGATGCCCGGGAGATCTCGATGCAGACACTCGGCAGGAACTTCCCGAATTCTCCTATGCTTGCTGCTATCGTTGCAGTCAGCGGTATCATGGAGCAGGATGATTTCCTTGCAGATATGAGACTTTCCTATCAGCACAAATTTGCAAAGAAGCCTGAGGTTATCGATGGAAATATGAAAGCCCTTGAGCTTGCATTTAAGGAGGTAACCAAGTAATGAGAACAGATATCAGCAGAATACATGAGAAAAGTAAATATACAGAAATCACACCCGGTAACCATGTGTACGGCGGTGGTACTTCCAAAGCATTTAACACAGGTGAATGGAGAACTGCTACTCCTGTCATAGATGAGAGCAAATGTGTACACTGTCTGTTATGTGCACCGGTCTGTCCGGACAGCTGCATCCCTGTCGTAGGCGGCAAACGTCTTGACTTCGATCTGAACCACTGCAAGGGCTGCGGTATCTGTGCTTATCAGTGTAAGTTTGGTGCTATTACGATGAAGGAGGGCAAATAAATGGGTATCAGAGAACGTTTATCAGGAAATGAAGCGGTGTCTTATGCAATCAAGCAGATCAACCCGGATGTCATGCCGGCATTCCCGATCACACCTTCTACAGAGATTCCACAGTTTATTTCTACATATATTTCAAATGGTGAGATCGACACAGAGTTTATTCCGGTCGAGAGTGAGCACAGTGCTATGAGTGCTGCGATCGGTGCAAGCGCTGCCGGCTGCCGTGTCTTAACAGCAACCTCATCCTGTGGTATGGCGCTGATGTGGGAGGAGCTCTATGTTGCAGCTTCCAACCGTCTGCCGATCGCACTGGCTCTTGTAAACAGAGCTTTATCCGGCCCGATCAATATCAACTGCGACCACTCAGACAGTATGGGTGCAAGAGATACCGGATGGCTCCAGATCTATGCAGAGAATAATCAGGAAGCTTATGATAACTTCGTACAGGCTTACCGGATTGCGGAGCACAAGGATGTCCGTCTTCCGATCATGATCTGTCAGGATGGTTTCATTACTAGCCACGCAGTTGAGAATATCGAACTGTTAGAGGATGATAAGGTAAAAGCATTTGTCGGTGAATATAATCCGGAACAGTACCTGTTGAATCCAAAGATGCCTATGGCAGTCGGTCCATATGCAACTTCTCCATTCTATATGGAATCCAAAATGAACCAGAACGAAGCTATGAAGAATGCCAAGCAGGTGATCCTGGATGTTGCGGATGATTTTGCAAAGATCTCCGGCAGACAGTACGGCTTCTTTGAGGAATATAAATTAGAGGATGCTGATTACGCGATCGTTATGATCGGTTCCGCAGCAGGAACGACAAAAGAAGCAATCGATGCATTACGCGCACAGGGCAAAAAGGTCGGCTTATTAAAGCTCCGTGTCTTCCGTCCATTCCCCGGTGAAGAGATTGCAAAGGCGCTGGCTCATACAAAAGCAGTTGCGATCTTAGACCGTTCCGAAGGCTTCCGTGCAGGTGGCGGTCCTTTATCCGCTGAGATCAAGGAGCACCTGTATGATATCGGAGCTTCTACAAAAGCTGTCAGCTATATCTACGGTCTTGGCGGCAGAGATTATACAACAGTGGAAGCAACCGATGTATTTAACCAGTTAGAGGAAATGATCGAGCAGGGCAAGACCATTCCACAGTATCAGTATATTGGGCTTAGAAAGTAAGGAGGTAAGACAAAATGGCATATAATTTTAAAGAAGTAATGAACAAGCCTGAGCGTCTTGCTCCGGGTCATAGAATGTGCGCAGGCTGCGGCGGTACGATTGCAGTTCGTAATGTACTCCGTGCCCTTCATGAGGGTGACAAAGCAGTTATCGGTAATGCTACCGGATGTCTGGAGGTTTCCACCTTCATGTATCCATATACTGCTTATGAAGACAGTTACATTCATAATGCATTTGAGAATGCAGGTGCTACCCTCTCCGGTGTAGAGACTGCTTATCATGTATTAAAGAAAAAGGGTAAATTAGATGAAACATACAAATTCATAACATTTGGCGGTGACGGCGGTACTTATGATATCGGTCTTCAGTCTTTATCCGGTGCTATGGAGCGTGGTCATGACATGGTATATGTCTGCTACGATAATGGTGCTTACATGAATACCGGTATCCAGCGTTCTTCTGCTACTCCGATGTATGCAGATACAACTACCACTCCTGTCGGTTCCCAGTCAAACGGTAAGATGCAGAACCGTAAGGATCTGGCACAGGTTATGGCAGCTCATGATATCCCTTATGTCGGTCAGACTACTCTGCTTGGTAATATGCGTGATATCTATGAGAAATCCGAAAAAGCCATCTACACACCTGGTGCTGCTTTCTTAAATGTTATGGCTCCTTGTCCTCGTGGCTGGCGTTATCCTACCGAACAGATCATGGATATCTGTAAGCTGGCGGTTGAGACCTGCTACTGGCCTTTATTTGAAGTCATCGAAGGCAAATGGATCTTAAGTTATTCTCCTAAGAAGAAGCTTCCGATCGAGGACTTCTTACGGACACAGGGACGTTTCAAGCATTTGTTCAAGCCTGAAAATGAGCATTTACTCGTTCAGTATCAGGAGGAAGTGGATCGCCGTTGGGAGGATCTGCTGTTCCGCTGTTCGAAGAACTAATCACACATACGAAAATAAATCAGCCCTTGGGGTTATATATACCATGTACAAGCCTGCCCACGCTGTGTAACTTCGAACTAATCTCGGCAAAGCCTCGATAAGGTCTCAGGTTACTCATGTCGGTACTTGGCGATCCATGAAAATGGGAGCCTTAGTACCGCTACATGAGGGTAGAACGAAAGTGTCTTGTACAAGGTATATTATAGCCTCAAGGGCTGATTTATTTTCTGCCTGTCTCACTATTCCATACCTATGAAAAGTTCGTCGCATATAGCGACTCACTAAGAACCGACACTCCCAAAGGCTTGCTTCATGAATAGTAAAACACATCATAGAGGGGATTCTGTTTTTTATCTTCTTCAATAAATAATTAATATATCTTTTTTTAGTAGTTCATTTCCATTCTCATTATGATGGTATTTCTATTTGCCAATCATTATCTACTTTTACTTATGTATAAACTACTTCTTTGTTTTTCCTGTCTTCACCCAGATATAGCTGGCGAGGAACCAAATCAAGGCGGCGGTATTGCCAGATGCCTGACTGCATACATAGCCAATCGTTGAAAGACCTGCGCCTGCTGCCTGTAAGATATCGGGTATGCCTGCAAAAATAAGCTGCCATACTACGACATGGAACACGACCATCCATCGGCTCATATTTGTTTTATTCCGAAGGACTGCAATCAGGCTGGCAAGCATCAGAACGATCATCGGTATATATACGAAATATATCGCTGTCATAAACCGGTTATAATAGTCGTCTACAAACAGGATTGCCTGCTCCCGTCCGATATGTGCAGACAGATATGTGATCCAGTATGCAAATGTCCCTACCAGAAAATGCAGTGCTGCCCCGGATACGACATATCCTAAACCACCATATTTTATATAAGCTCTCAAGATCTTACATTCCGGTCTGATCTGCTGATAGATTGCTTTTATTCCAAATGCATAAAAGAACATACCGATCAATCCCGTGACAAGTAAGATCACAATTCTGCTTAATGGATACTCTCCACTCAGATAAGCCTCCCGCATATACAATCCACTGTCTGCCTTATTCGCTGAAACCATACTCAGACACAGATCCCCTACGATCAACAGTGCTGCTCCAACTGCCCCCAACAGACAATTTTTCTGATATTCCCATTGTTGTTTTTCTTCCATTTTCTCCCTTCTTTCTCTCCCTTTACCTATTTCTTATTTACTCCCATATAAAAAAGCTCTAGTTAGCTTGTTCTAACTAGAGCCAGTTTAACACATAAATTTTGCCTGTTCAAGGCTGAATTGTCCATTCCAATTTTGTACGATCCATTACTCATTGAGATTGCATAGTAACTGTATTTTTATTTGCATTATCACCTATGACAACCTTTATGATCAGTGAAGCCATTTCTGATACAGCTTCTTTACATCCATCTTCTACCCATTCATTCACAATTCCGGTAATTCCACGAATATAAAATGCTGATACATATTTCCGATCCTTTTCTGCAAATCCAAATCTTCCCAGTATCGGTTCCAGAATGTATGTATATAAGCCGCTGTATTTTTTATCTGTCTCATATGCTTTATTCTCGAAGGCCGCCTGATAGATTCGTCTGTTCTTCTTGATATATTCCAGATAAGGGACAAGATAATCTTCTGTTAAAAAATGAAGTTTATCAATCGGCGCATCCTGAATTTTCTCAATCGTACTCTTTGCATCTGTCTGAAAACAGCTCGTAAAAGAATCCAAAATATACTGTAACGTCTCTGCCAACAGATCTGAAGTGTTCTCATAATGAAGATAAAAAGTTGACCGATTTACACCAGCTTTCTCACAAATACTCTTTACTGAAATGTATGAAAATTCCTGTGTTTCCAACAGCTCAATAAGTGCCTCATCCATCCGGACAGCCGTATTGAAATATTTACTTTCTGATCGATTCAAATTCTCATCTCCCTGTCGCTTCATTCATTGATTCTATCTTTCATTACTGATTTCTTTTGCAAGTTCCAGAATCTCAAATGCATATTTTTTCTTTCCTTCTTCCAGTTTTTTCTTATAGATTGGATAATTTACACCCATTCCAATAATACCTATAATGCCAAGTATGATTCCTAATATTACCATGCCTGTACCTGCACCAATTACCTGCATAGACAGGCACATTCCAAGTCCCATAACAAGTGCCGACAGAATTCCCAATGTATAAGTAAATACCTCTGCCGGTAATTTTGCTTTGCGATCCAGTTTCTTAAGTGCTGTCACTTTCGAAGTATCTTTTGGCGCATATTCGCTTGCGAGTGTCTCTGCATAGATTTTGTCTGTATTCATATTGTTGTCCTCCATATCTTTGATATCTCAATTATAAGAAAACCAACAGTGAAACAGAACAACACGAAATATAAAATGTGTTGTTTTCTAAGAAGCAACTATCCCTCACTCCATTTTCCTTCGTCAATAATAATTCTTACAGTTGTATCCGTTCCCGCCTTTTCCAACTGATATAGCCATACATATCATTGATAAAGAAGATACCGAAATTCACAATGACCGGGATATAGGCAGGATTCTTCATGGATGCCAGCACCCATAAAATGATCAGCACGATATCATTTGCCGCATACCATACTGCATAATACGAGGAACGGAGCATCGTAAGTGCCGCTGCCAGAAAACTGGTTACGATCGATATGGTGCTGAATATAATATTCGGGGTATCGAATACAACTAAAATATAATAAAATACTGCTGTTACGATCACGCCGGATATAATAAGCCCTATGATGTGCTTCCGGTTCAGCTTCTGGATCTTTACGACATTTCCGTTTCCGCCGGACGGATTTCTGAGCCATGTGATCATAGACCAGATTGCCATAGGCATTGTCATGCCAAGGTACGTGATCATCTCGCCCCAGTAATGGAACCGGTAGGAAATGATCCCATAAAGGATACTGAATATCACCATTAGGATCTGCGCCCATACATTTCCTTTTGCTGCAAAGATCAGCGAAGTTACACCCACTAATGCAGCTACCAGAGTCGGCAGATCAAAATCTGTTGTCAGCAGGTTCGATACGCATACGATACAAATAGACCCTAACCAGATGATCCATTCCTTCTTTGTTAATTCTTTTATTGGATTGTTCATGTTTTCTTTCTCCTGTGCCGCTATTCTAATATATAATCATAATTTCCGCAAGAATCCGCAAAAAAATACCCCATGACGATCCTCGTTTCTCAAAATTCTGAGTACCGATAATCTGTCATGAGGTATCTTCATTATGTATCAGCTTACAGCTTTGTTACATTTGCAGCCTGAGGTCCTTTTTCTCCCTCAATTACTTCGAACTCAACTTTGTCGCCTTCCTCCAATACTTTGAAACCAGACATATTTAAAGCTGAGAAATGTACAAAAATGTCATCACCATTCTCATCGCTGATAAATCCATATCCTTTTTTTGCATTAAACCATTTTACTGTACCTGTTTTCATTTGAATTTCCTCCTAAAACTTAATACCTGGAAAACTAAAGAGGCACAGAGCTTCTCGCTCTGTGCCTCTTTGCACTTCTCCTGTATTATATTGCTTGGATTATCTTTTTGCAAGTGTTTTTTATAAATTTCTTTTTCATTGACCAAATCTTACATCCGACATATCCTTCTCGTGCTCGCCGATCATCTTCTCCATCCAGATCATATCGTACCATTCACCAAACTTATAGCCGCTGTTATGAAAACGCCCAACCAGCGTAAAGCCCATTTTTTTATGGAATCTGTAACTGTCATCCGTCAGATGACCGCTCTCTGCTGCCGGACTTGCGATACAGGCATTCATGTTCAGGATTCCCATTTCCTTCAGTAGTTTTTCCAGATTCTCATATAGGGCTTTGCCAAGCCCCAACTGCCTGCAGTCTTTTCGGATATATATCGTTGTTTCCACTGACCAGTCATATGCCTTTCTGTCTTTGAAACCTGCTGCATATGCATAGCCTGCGATCTTCCCATCCACGACTGCCTTTATGTATGGATACTTTGCTGAGATCTGCTCGATCCTGTTCCTGAATTCATCTACAGACGGTACTTCATATTCAAATGATATTGCTGTTTCTTCTACATAGGGTGCATAAATGGCGAGAAGCTCCTCCGCATCCGCTGTACTTACTTTTTCTATCTTCATGTCTTCTCCTTATGCCTACAAAAAATGCTGAACCGCACAAGTACGATCCAGCATTTTTTATTATTTCTTAGTAGTTTTCTTTGAAACTGCCGCTTTTGTCTGTGCAGGCTTCGTCTTACTTACTGTTTCTTTTGTCTTTGTCGCAGCCGTATTCTTCTCCGGCTCCTTTTTTACAACTTCCGTCGTCTCTACATTCTTCTTTTCCGTTGCAGTTTTCTTCGCAGCCGTTTTCTTCGCAGCCGCGCGTTTTGCTGCTGCCGCTTTCTTTTCTGCCTCTTTCTTCTTCAGAATATCCTCCGGTGTTACATCGGTGTAATCATATTCCAGAACAACAGTAGAAAGTGGCGGTACTGTTACACTGATCGAATAAGGCATACGTTCTGTCTTCTTATCGATTGCCTTAATCTTACCACTATTTAATCTGCCTGCTCCGCCAAACTGTACGTCATCGGAATTCAGAACTTCTTTATATGTTGTGAAGCAAGGTGCTCCAACTTCATAATTATCATATTCAACCGGCACGAAATTGCAGATAAATAACAACTGCTTACTCGGTGTAGAACCTCGACGGATAAATGAAACCACACCCTTATCCGGATGGTCACAGTCGATCCACTCAAAGCCCATCACATCGCTGTCATTTGCATATAACGCATCATTTGCATTGTACAGATTATTTAACGCTTTTACCCAACGCTGTACACCCTGATTCAACGGATTGTCAAGGACAAACCAGTCAAGACTTCTTGCCTCGCTCCACTCGCGCGGCTGTGCAAATTCCTGACCCATGAATAACAGCTTTTTGCCCGGATGACCATACATATAACCATATGCCAGACGAAGATTTGCAAATTTCTGAGGTTCACTTCCCGGCATCTTATTGATCATTGAACATTTCAGATGTACGACCTCATCATGTGAAATGACAAGAACATAATTCTCTGCATATGTATAGGATAAGCTGAAGGTCAGCTTGTTATGATTAAAGCTTCTGAAATATGGATCCATCTTCATATACTCGAGGAAGTCATTCATCCATCCCATATTCCATTTGAACAGGAAGCCAAGTCCGTTCATGGATGCCGGAGCAGTCACACCGGCCCATGCAGTTGATTCCTCTGCGATCAGGAATGCTCCCGGATTCTTTTCTTCCATAACAGCATTGATATTCTGCAGCAGCTTAATTGCATCCAGATTCTCATTGCCGCCATTTTCATTTGGAAGCCACTGTCCATCCTGCTTACCATAGTCCAGATATAACATAGATGCAACAGCATCTACCCGTAACGCATCGATATGGAACTTCTCTACCCAGAAAAGTGCATTTGCGATCAGGAAGTTTGCAACCTCTGCTCTGCCATAATCAAAAATATAAGTTCCCCAATCCGGATGCTCGCCCCTTCTTGGATCCGGATGCTCATAGAGCGGCATACCATCAAATCTGCCAAGTCCGTGTGCATCCTTCGGGAAATGTGCAGGTACCCAGTCTAAGATGATACCGATTCCCTTACTATGTAAATAGTCAATAAAATACATGAAATCTTCCGGCGATCCGTATCTGGATGTCGGTGCATAATAATTCGTTACCTGATAGCCCCAAGAACCATCAAACGGATACTCTGCGATACCCATGATCTCCACATGTGTATAGCCCATATCCTTTACATAATCCGCAACCATCGGAGCTAACTCTCTATAACTGAAGAAGCCGCTGTCATCGTCTTCAACTTTCTTTCTCCATGAACCGAGATGCATCTCATAGATGGTCATCGGCATCTTCATGCGATCTGTTCTACTGTAGGTTTTTCTCTTATTTACCCATGCGGTATCCTTCCACTTGTAGGTCGTCAGATCTGCAACAACCGAACCATTGTCCGGACGCATCTGTGCCTGATTTCCGTATGGATCACTCTTATATAAGATCTCATCATAACGGGTCAGAATCTGGTATTTGTATACTGCCCCGGAAAGCACATTTGGAATAAACAGCTCATAGATTCCACCGTTTGGCCGAAGCTGCATCGGATGTAAATTACCATCCCACATATTGAAATCACCGACAACGCTGACTCTCCGCGCGTCCGGAGCCCATACTGCAAAATAGGTTCCCTTTACGCCATCGATCGTCATCGGATGTGCTCCAAATTTATTATAGATCTCGTAGTGCTTACCCTCTGCAAATAAATAAGAATCAAAATCTGAAATCTGGCTGTCAAATGCATATGGATCTGCTGTCGTAACCGTCGTTCCATCCTCATAAGTTGTCACCAGATTGTATTTTGTTCCATTAAATTCTTTCTTCGGGAAAAAGATCGCATAGAAGCCTTCATCTGTTACCTTTTCCATCGTATGAACCTTTTTACCTGTTCTGGATGTCACCTTTACCTCCACTGCATGTGGACGGTAGGCTGTGATGATCTGTCCTTCCCCATATTCATGAATACCAAGCAGATGCTTTGGCGCATTCAATTTACCTGCGATCAGTTCATCATACAGTACCCAGTTGATCCAATCGTTGATTCTCTTGTTCATATAACCCTCCTGAATATATTAGAATTTGTGTGGCTGTGTCTTCCGCCAGCTTATCAGTCGTACTATGATCGTAATAACAAGTCCGGCAAGTATCGCTCCTGTATAGATC
Organism: Clostridium sp. BIOML-A1; assembly: GCF_009874105.1. Taxonomy (NCBI): domain Bacteria; kingdom Bacillati; phylum Bacillota; class Clostridia; order Eubacteriales; family Clostridiaceae; genus Clostridium; species Clostridium sp. BIOML-A1. Next base: position 36,287 of record NZ_WWTL01000014.1, read on the forward strand.
AGAAACATTCGAAGTCCCAGATTATCCGGGATCAGCGAGATCAGTCGGTCATTCCCTGAGAAAAACACATCATACCTGCCTTTAAACACCATCTCACGAACACCATAGAAAATGCCGCTTCCGGATACCGCGAGCAGGATCAGTGATACCATTCCGATCACACTTGCTGCAACACCACCCCATACGACACATTCATACATTCGTCTTTTCTTTACTGCCAGAAATCCTATGATAAGCAGGATCACCGACAGGAACATCATTCGTTTCGCCTCATCCTTCACCTTCTTCAACTGTCTAAGCTGCGTCAGGTTATAGTCACAAAGCTTCACATTTCCTTTATCAAAATCAACATTATTTCCGGTTTCCTTCAGTCCATCCGCAATGATACTGTACTCCAGCCACGCCTCGAACTCCGTCAGAGCAGTTTCCGAACCATCTGCTCCATCTGTCTCAAATGTTCGTCCGGTCATCTCTGATGTGTACTCTGCCTCACTGATGTTCACTCCCTGAAATGAGATAAACACCGCAGACGACACGATCAGCATTACAACTGCGATCGCAAGGATCACCTGAAAAAATCTATATTTAAACATGATTCACTATCCTGATTTCTATTCTAAAATCTTATATTATCTAATTAATAAAACAATTCACTCTTACAAACACATAAATCATTTTACCATTTTAATTGACTTGTGTAAAGAAATCATACTGCTTTCTTCATTATATATTTCTGCCACATACTGTCTTAGCTCTTAAAATTACATTTTATTCAACTCATATTACTTTGATCCGTAAAGACTTGGCAGATAAGATAATTGCAGCATGCTAATATTTTAAATGTTCCGATACAAAATAAAAGCAATATAAATTGTTAAGACATCGCGAAGATTTCGTTATGAGGTTTGTGCTAACAGTCAGCACCAAGCCCATGTTTGAGTCCATACGGACGAGTTTGGGAGACTGCTGACAAATCAGTGCACGAACCGAATAGAAATCGTAACAAGTCTTACTTTTATATTGCTTTTTATTTGTAATCGGAACAACAAAACATTCAACTGCATGCTGTAATTATCTACTGAAGCGTTCTCAGGTCAAAATAATATGGGCAGATGTCTTCGTAATGGCCATCCTTCATGCGAAAACCACCCGGAATCGTTCCAAGCTGCGTAAATCCAAGTCTCTCATAAAGGTGTCTTGCATGCACATTTGTAGCCACCACCGCATTAAACTGCAGCACCAGATAATCATGCGCCTTTGCCTGTACCAGACAATCAGACACCAGCTTCTCTCCGATATGAAGCCCTCTTACATCCGCATCTACCGCATAGCTCGCATTGCAGATATGACCGCAGCGTCCGACATTATTTGGATGCAGGATATAAAGTCCGAGCACCTTTCCTGTGTCTGTATCCTCTGCCACCGCAGTATACGTCTGTCCTGCAAAAAATTTCCTGCCTGTCTCCTCTGTCAGGTCATACTCCTGTGGAAAAGCAACTCCATCATCTACCACACGGTTCCAGATGCGGTTCATCTCCTGTATGTCTGAATCTTTATATTCTCTGATCTGTATATTCATCTTTTATTCCTCTTTCTTTATCTTATCTGCCGGAAAAATAACCTGTCTGCCAGATATCCTATCATATGAATTATCCTTATAACCAAATTATTTCCTTGGCAACATATGCATCATTATAAGCCCGCATCAAACAGGCTTCAAGAATATAAATATAGACAATCCACAAAAATCATCTTAAAATGCATATAATGAAAATCTGCTTGACTGGAAACTGCGAAGGAACGAACTTCTTATTGAAACAGTCTGTACGGATGAAAGGAGTACACCCGCATATGTTATTTGAACTGATAAAAGGTCACTTATTGTTAAGTATATATATCCTGATCAACCTGATCGTATTTTTCCTGTATGGCATCGACAAATGGAAAGCCATCCACCACAAATGGCGCATCCCGGAAGCCCACCTGATCCTTGCCGGTGTATTCGGAATCTTTGGTGCGGTTCTTGGTATGCTGTTATTCCGACATAAAATCAGGAAGCCCAAATTCTACATTGGGCTTCCTGCAATCTTCATTCTTGAACTTATGTGTGTGATCTTATACATGAAATATCTTTAATTAATGATGCATCAGCGTTCCGTACATCTCCGGTCTGCGGTCACGGAACACGCCCCATTCTCTACGCATCTGTGCGATCGCATCCAGATCAAATTCATGGACAAGCACAGATTCTGTCTCACGGTCTGCCTCCTCCACGATCGTTCCGGTCTGATCTGCGATAAAGGAAGAACCGTAAAATGTCATTGAAGATTCATCGTCCGTCTCGGTTCCGATACGGTTCGATGCGATCACCGGCATGATATTGGCTGCTGCATGTCCCTGCATCGCATGCTGCCAATGTGACTTGGAATCAACATTTAATGTAGGCTCGCTTCCGATCGCAGTCGGATAGAACAACAGCTCTGCGCCAAGAAGTGCCATGCTTCTGGCAGCCTCCGGAAACCACTGATCCCAGCAGATGCCAACGCCGATATCTGCATATTTTGTCTTCCATACCTTAAATCCGGTATCTCCCGGTGTAAAATAAAACTTCTCCGCATATGGAAGTCCATCCGGGATATGGGTCTTACGATACGTTCCAAGGATCGTTCCATCTGCATCAATGATCGCTATTGTATTAAATGCTGTATTTCCTGCCTTTTCATAAAAGCTGATCGGCAGAACAACCTGAAGCTCTTTTGCAACCTCGGTAAATCGTTTTACTGCTGCATTTTCTGAAAGCGGCTTTGCCAGATCAAAATATTCGAATTTCTGCTTCTGACAGAAATACGGAGTTTCAAATAATTCCTGTAACAAGATAATATTTGCTCCTTCTGCTGCTGCCTTTCGAACCAGCTTCTCTGCCTTGTCTAACACTTCTTCTCTATTCCAGCTACAGCTCATCTGGGTAGCCGCTACCTTTACCTTTCTCATACTCATATCCTCCTGTTATCAAAATATCTATATACTGTTATCAGAACATCTTATTTCTTTATCCTATATTTTCTGCCATTGATTTCCGGCTTACCTTCTACTTACATCTGCCAAATCTATCTTCCACCGGTTGTCTGTTTTCAACGGCTTATATTCCACTCGCACCTGCCAGATTATTCAGTCTGTCATATATCGTCTGTCCCTCAAATATATTCCATACCACTTTGGTATCCGGTATCTTCTCAGGATCGATTGTAAACAGATTCCGATCCAGCACGATGAGGTTTGCACATTTGCCTTCTTCGATCGAACCGGTTCGGTCTTCTGCCTGATAGACGTAAGCAGCTCCGTAGGTATATCCTTTTAAGACTGTCGCCATATCAATGACCTCCCACGGATTCTGACCGGATATTCTTCCGTCTGCATCCTTTCTGGTCACTGCCGCATAGATTGTCTGAAATGGATCTAATCCCACAACCGGGTAATCCGTTCCGACTGCAAATGCCGCTCCTGTATTCGTGATACTTTTCATCGGCCATTCATATCTGCACCGCTTCTTTCCAAGCCGCACGATCTTATCATTATTGGACAGGATCAGATGATATGGCTGCATCGATGCTACGACATCCAGTTCCTTGAATCTCCTGATATCATCGGGATGAATATTCTCGATGTGCTCAATCGTATTTCTGAGATCCTTTCTTCCGGTTCTTTTTTCCGCTTTCTCGTACATATCGAGTGCCATGCGGACAGAACCATCTGCGATACAATGAAGTCTGACCTGCAAGCCAGCCTCATTTGCCGCCGTGATCTCCTCCTGCATCTTCGCTCTCGGCCAAAGCGGAAGTTTCTCTCCACAGGTGTCCGGGCGGTCCGTATACGGCTCCAAGAGCAGTCCGGTATAAGTCTCCGTCACTCCATCAATAAAGCCCTTTAAACCGGTGATCTGAAAATGTCTGGAATCCAGTTTTTCCTTCATCTCAAAGAACTTTTCAAATGAGGTATAGCCAAATAACTTCGTGTAGACATATACATTTGCATACAGCCCTTCTTCATCATCCAGCTTTTTCAGCAATTCATATTTCTTATAAGTCTCTTCTGTATAATCTTCTGCAAACATCTCACTTAAGCCTGCAACTCCGTTCTCCGCAAGTACCTGTTTGAAATGTCTGTGTATTCCTGTCATTTCTTCATCCGTAAAATCCATGAACTTTTCCATGGCGGGCGCATAGGCTTCCGGTTCGATCAACATTCCGGTAAGCTCTCCATCCGGGTAAGTCTCGATCATGCCATTTGCAAGACTCGGATTCGGTCTGATCCCGGCTTCAGCAAGTGCTGCTGAATTCAGCCACATGCTGTGTGCATCCGCACATTCCAGATATACCGGAGTATCCGGGAAATATGCATCCAGGCTTCGTTTGTCCGGCATACGATCCTCCGTCCAGTTCCCGATAAACCATCCGGTTCCGCGGATCCGTTTCTGTCCGGGATGCGCCTTTACATATGCCGCCATCTGCTCCACACATTCCTGTTCCGAATGGCAGGCATCCAGCGTGTTGCATACATATTCACTTGCGGCTACCGCTCCGGTAAATATATGGGTATGTGCATCGATAAAGGACGGCATGACCAATTTGTCACCCATATCGTATATCGGAACATCCGCCGGAACGGCATTTGTCTCATCATATGGCAGGAGCTTCTTGATCCTGTCATCTTTGATCCAGACAGCAAGCGGCTTACAGCTATCCGCTCTGCCATCAAATACTGTCCGGCTCTTTATGATATATTCTGCCATATCACATGCCCCCTTTTAACCTAAACTACAAATCCACAGATCAGGAAGCCAACGATCGACAACATAGCTGCGATCATAACATATGGAAGCTGCGATACGGCATGTTCCATGTTATCAATACCTGCACTGTTCGATGACAGAAGCGTTGCATCACAGTAAAAGCATGCATGACTTCCAAATGCACCACCGGAGATAATTGCTGCCATGATCAGAACCGGGTTTGCGGAGATCGCTGCGCCAAGCGGGAATACGATCGGTGCTACGACTGCACTCATTCCCCAGAAGGATCCGGTTGCAAAACAAAGCGCAGCAACAAGGATAAATGTGATCATCGGGAACAGAGAGCCTGTTAATAATGGCTGTGCAAGATCGATTATATAATCTGTCATGTTAAGCTGTTCTGTTACCTTCTGCAATAAGAATGCAAGTACCAGTAAGGTAAGGGTTGGAAGCATATCCGCAAATCCCTTTACGATCACACCAAAGATTTCATTTGCAGCTATAATCTTTCTTGGAAGATACATCAGCATACAACATGCGATCGCAAGAACAACTGCCAGAAGAAGATCACCTGTAATAATGGCGATCGCTACAAGGACTGCCATCGGAATGACGAAATCCCAGATATTTCCGTCTTCTTCATAACCTGCACGGTTTTCATGATTGTACTTTCTACTGGCATCACTGTAGACCTTGCCGGTCTCCTCTACACGCTTATATGCTTTCTTCATACCACCAAGCTTTGGCATGATTCCCATACAGAATAAAAATACGATCAATAATATAATGATTGGATAAAAACAGAATGGAATGGCACTTAAGTACGCTTTCATACCGGAGGTGAAGCCGTATGCCTGTACACTCGGCTGATCAATGAACAGACTTGCATAGAAAACTGCCCATGTTGAAAACGGAAGAAGTACACAGACCGGAGCACCTGTGGAATCCAGCATGAACGCCAGTGTCTCTCTCGGTATCTTACGTTTATCATAAACACCCTTCATACAGGTGCCGATCGATAAAACATTCAGGTAATCATCTACAAAGATCAATATACCAAGTATAAATGTGGTAAGTAATGTCTTTCGCTCCGAGTTACATAATTTGGAAACCAACTTAGAAAAACCGTAATTTCCTTTTGCTGTCTGAAGTAAGGCGATCAGGCTGCCGAACAATCCGCATACTACAACGATCCAGACATTTTCCGAAATCGTCTCCTGAAGCATCGTACACCATTGTGTCAGAAATGAACCTTTAAATAAAAATGCCGCGCCGACCAGAGAACCCCCGATCATAAATTCTTCGCAGCGATGTGTCAGTATCGAACCGACAATTACGATCAGCACTATTATCAGTGCCACCAAGCCATGTGTCATAACCATTCTTCCTTTCCGTTTTGTATTTTTCCTTATAAAACAACAAAAAGCGCATCCGCAATGCCTTATAGCATTGCAGATACGCCTTCGTATCAACTGCCTTTAGTTTACAATTTCATTTACTTATTTACAATTATTATATATGATAAGCTTCTACTTAATTTTAATTACGTCTAATCCTTATTAATCACTGATAAACTTCTCACGTACCAGTTCTGCCAGATACTTTGCAGTATTTTCTACACCAAGCAGACTGCTGTTGATCAGGATATCACAATGATTGATGTCCCCCGGTTTGTATCCGGCATAATTCATGTGATAGGAATCACGCGCCTCATCAACTGCTACGATCATCTTACGGGCTTCATCGATTTCCAGTCCCATCGAATTCACACAATTCTCAACACGATCCGGGTACGGAGCATAGATGAATATATTCATCACATTGTCCATCTCGCTTAAGATAAAGTCAGAGCAGCGTCCAACGATCACGCATGAGCTTTTCTCTGCAAGAAATCGTATGATATTCTGCTGTGCATCGAAAATATCATCCTGTGTACTATTCGTGCCACCGCCAAGCGGAAGTACCATTCTGGAAAACGGATTCTTGAAAATCTTCTTTGCACTTTCTTCTTCTTCGTCTACAACAGAAGCGGGAAGCTTCAACTGCTTGGCTGCCTGATCTACGATATCTCTGTCGTAATACTCTATTCCCAGTTGTTCCGCCATCAGTTTTGCGATCGGTCTTCCAAGACTTCCGAACTGTCTCGTAATTGTTATAACATATTTTTTATCCTTCATCCGCAACGCTTCCTTTCTCTGATCTCTTTTTCATTTTATAGCTTATCTCAATTTCCTACTGTTTTTCAATTATTAATTTGAGGTAAATGCTAATCATTTTCAGTAGTATATACTTGAAAACAAGTATTTTGCAATATATAATTGTATTTATATAACTTTCAACCGGATGGCTTGCTACGCAAATGAAGCAGTCTTGGCATCTGCCTGAAAATCAACATCATTTCACGCGAAGGAGACCCACAATGGAAAAGAACAACTTTCTGATCTATAACGATATCGTATATACGCTGTACCAATGTAAATCCTATGAAGCACTGAGAGATGAATTTCTCCCAAGGCTTCGCCTGCTGATCCCATTTACTTATGCGAGCATTATCTCCGTCAATCCGGAAAACCGAACTGAGATCGTACCGACTCCGGTCTGCTTTCCTGATTATTTCTATGAAGCAGAACTGCTCTACATCGATCATATGAGTGAGGATCATCTGCTCTGGATCAACAATGTACGGGAATCCCAGCTTGTAAGAGAAAGCGATCTGGTAAATGATGATGTCCGTCTGAACTCTTCTCTCTATCAGCACTGTTATCAGAAATTCCATGTCTACGATTCCTTACAGTACAGCATGATCTGCAGTGGAGAATTCTCCGGTATCCTGACGCTGTTTCGGACCAAGATCGATGGGGATTTTACAGACGATGATATGTTCTTCTTCCGTTCTCTTGGCAAGCATATCAACGTAACCTATGAACAGATCCTATATCCGGAAAAAGAGAAAGGCCATACCGCTCTTGCAAACCGTATCCCGGCACTTGCAAAAGGCTATGACCTTACTCCACGAGAGACAGAGATCCTGTCTCTGATCTTTTCATTTGCAAATAACGATGAGATTGCAGCCACTCTCGGGATCAGTGAGAACACGATCCAGAAGCACTTACAGAATATCTTCCGAAAGACCGGAACCTCATCAAAATGGGATCTACTCCGTCTTTCCTGATTCTTCCGGATAGACTAAGCCCCAGTTCTTTCGAAGGTCTGTCATGATGTTCATGACATCTCTGGTAAAAGGCATCTGCATCCGGCTTACATCTCCGGACTGTACCGCTTCTTCCATATCCCGCATCTCATATTCAAGCGCACGCTTTGTTTCACCGGCTTCTACCGGTGTAACTGCTCCGCTTGCAGCATCTACGATAATCGCTTTATCAGCTCTTGGATATTCCATGATCTCGATATACCCTTTTTCACAACTGATCATTGCACGCTTTGGCTGCTTTGAATGCATGGACAACGTAATAGCTGCCATCTGCTGTTCTTTATTCATCAGGATGATGCTTGCCTGCTCATCCGTCCCTGTCGGGGCGAACCGCACCTGACTCATCACCTGATCCGGTGTCTCTGCCATGAAGCTACGCATCAGACTGAGTGCATATACTCCGATATCAAGCAATGCACCACCAGCAAGATTGATGTTAAAGAAACGATTATTCATATCATATTCTTTATAGCTTCCGAAATTCAACTGTATCATCTGAACCTTTCCGAGTTCACCGGAAGATACGATCTCCCATAATTCCTTATATAATGGCATATGCCAGATCGTCATAGCTTCCGCCAGTATCACATGATGCTCCTCTGCGATCTGCAATGCCTCATTTAATTCATCACTGTTCAGCGTGATCGACTTCTCACACAATACATGCTTGCCGTTTGCAAGTGCCTGTCTCAGGAATTCAATGTGGGTATTATGCGGCGTTGTAATATAGATAATGTCGATCTCCGGATCTGTAAACATCTCATGAAAGTCATCATATACCTTTGTTACATGATATTTCTCTGCAAATGCAACTGCCTTCTCATGGGTACGGTTTCCTACCGCATATAAGGATTTACCCATCTGTTCCAGTGCCTGTGCCATTTCATTTGCAATTACACCTGTACCAAGTACTGCCCATCTTAATTCTTTTGCCATTTCTTCCTCCTGTACAAAAAAATGTATGATTCCCTGTATGTACCCGTATCCCCTGTATTCTAGTTCTCTGCTACGATCTTACCGTTGCAGATCGTGTAATGAAGCTTTCCCGGAAGTGTCCAACCAAAAAACGGTGAATTTGAGGCTTTGGAATGGAAATGTTCAACGGTCCATTCTTCATTTTCTCCAAATATCACAATATCAGCCGGCGCTCCCGCCTGGATGCTGCCCGGTGTCATCCGGTAGAACTCCATCGGGTTCTTACTCATCAGCTCCATAAGCTTCATAAGTGTGATGTAGCCCGGCTGTACCAGTGAACGGATTCCCAGTGCCAGTGATGTCTCAAGGCCTGTGATCCCACTCGGTGCCTGTGCCATCGGACGTGCCTTTTCTTCTGCACTGTGCGGTGCATGATCGGTTACGATCATATCGATCGTGCCGTCCTGAATACCTTCAATGATCTTCAACCGGTCCGCTTCTTCTCTGACCGGTGGGTTCATTCTTGCCATTGTTCCATAGGTCAGAACTGCATCCTCTGTCAGTGTAAAATGATGTGGTGTTGCTTCTGCATGAACATCCGCACCAAGCTTCTTTGCCAGCCTTACTAACTCAACGGAATTTCCGGAACTGATATGCTGAATACAGACAGATGCTCCTGTATGAAGGGCAAGGATACAGTCTCTTGCGACCATGACATCCTCTGCTGTTCTGGAAGCCCCACCATAGCCAAGCTGCTCGGATACTGCTCCCATATTCACACCTGCACCTTTTACAAATGCAGGATCTTCTTCATGCAGACTGATCGGCAGATCAAGCGCTTTCGCACGAAGCATTGCCTCCGTTAAGACTTCTTCATCCATGATCGGAATACCATCATCTGTAAATCCGGCAGCACCATGTTCTGCCAGCAGTTCCATATCCACAAGTTCTTTTCCCTTCAGATCCTTTGTAACGGTCGCCGTCTGGATCACATGGATCCCGGTCGTTTCCCCTTTTCTCTGAATATACTCAAGTGTCTCTACATTATCAACTGCCGGCTTCGTATTTGCCATACAGATAACCGTCGTAAATCCGCCATAAGCGGCAGCCTCTGCTCCGGTCTCAATGTCCTCTTTATAAGTAAAGCCCGGATCTCTGAAATGTACATGGGTATCGACCAGCCCCGGTGCAACCACCAGACCTTCCGCATCGATCACGCGAACATCATCTGTACCATACTTCTTCCTGCATGCATCTGCATCTATCTGCTCTGCCACTTCTGCGATCACTGCACCATCGACCAGCACATCCAGCTTCCGATCTGTATTTGTCACAGGATCCACAACCCTGCCGTTCTTTATTAATAACATGCAATATCCTCCTGATATATACTATCCGCAGGCATGTGCCTGCACTGCCAGTTTACCACAGACCCACTTTTTCTGACAACTGCCAGTTGTATACCTATAAGGAAAATTACAGCCATCAGTCCCAACTGTATGCTATATCACTATTCAAAAAACATGCTCGTTTTTCTATTTGAAACACATGCCCTATTCGCAGTAGCTCCGTGCAAACTCGCTCTTCGAGCTCAGACATACACTCGCTACTGCTGGCAATGTGTTTCAAATAACGACAAACTGAGCAATTGTTTTTTTGAACAGTGATATAGCATACAGTTGGAACTGATGGCTGTAATTTTCTTCTGTCAGTATGCATCATACAACTGTAAATGGTAATTTCTGATTCTTCTAAATAATGACTGAGTCCATTGAATTTCCAAAGTAGCATTATATATTTTAAGTAAAATACATATACATTTCCAGCAAGTTATATAACTTATAGCTATAGCGAGAAATTGTTTCCTTCTGCTACAGCTACAGGATATATGCAACTGCTATGAAAACAATTGCTCTATTTTTCGTCATGCGAAACACATGCCAGCGTCTGTGGGTGCATGTCTGAGCTCGAAGAGCGAGTTTGCACAGAACAGACGCGAATCAGGCATGTGTTTCGAATAGAAAAATGAGCATGTTTTCTGTAGTGCATATATCTTGCAGCTGTAACTGATAGAGACAATTTCTCACCCTTTCTCCTACTCGCGGTTTTTCAGCACTTCAGCAGGCACCATCTTGCGGATTCTGCGGATCAGCAGATGGTTGATGATGAAGTACAGGATCAGGATACCTGCGAAGATGGCAAGGTACATCCAGAATGGGAAGGACTTGTCGATACCGCAGGCAATATTCGGAACAAAGGCAGGCTCATAAGCCACATCCATGATCCATTTGGTCAGTGGAATCGAGATCAATGACCCTATCGTTATGATATAGAAATTACCATCCAGATACATCTTCTTCACTTCCTTATTCCGGTATCCGAAGATCTTAATCAACGCAATGTTGAAAGAAGACCGATCTATCATAACCTTCATCATCAGATACATAACAACAATGAAGATCAGAACAGATACTCCTCCAATTGTAAGGATCATTCCCTGCATTATATCCGAGAAGATACCGGCAGCCTTCTTCACATCGGTCTTTGTCGTTGTTGCATATAATCTTCCGGTCTCGACATCGAGTGCATGGTCGGAAAATACAACATTGAAATAATCCCCCGGTTCGTCGAATAACTCAAGCGCCTTGTCATATGGCATAAATACCATAAAGGATGGAGCATACTGCGCAACAGATGCGATCTCAAATGCATAGATCTTATCTGCTTCATCATCCTTTAGTGTCAGAATATCACCAACATCCAGACCGTATTTGTAAGCGATCGAAGAACTGATCGCAACCTTACTGGATGAATCTGACAGATCCACATCAAAGAACGGATTATTCTCTGTCAGTCCCATAACTGTTATGTCAAAGTTGTAACCGTAAATTTTCTTTTTCAGTGTCTTTGCATATGCCTCATATCCACCTTCCGGAACTTCCTCTGTCGGATATTTGTAGGTATACATATACTCATACTTTGTATCATTTACATAATCACGATTTACGTTCGCACAGTAAGTATATATCTCCAGTGACATCATTGCCAGCAGAAGACTTACAAACATTCCAAATACTACCGTAAATCCGGTACGGCTCTCACGAAGCATCTGGCGGATCTTGAACAGATTCATGAAGCTCATATTTCCAAGCTTTATATTCTTGCCCTTACCAACCTTCTGCTCATTCCTGATCATTGTAAGAACCGGCTTCGACAGTCTCTTTCGGATAACCAGTGAATTAACGATTATAGAAATAACCGGTGGAACCACGATTCCATAAATGAACAGATATGGCATATAGATAACATCCAGATCCGGAAGGGAATAATAGTTGTAGCAGTCCTGCATCTGGATCGGCACACCAAGGCTTGAATATCCAAGCAGTGTTCCGATCAGACCTGAAACAAATGTGATCACAGTCGGAAGTGTTACATAATGTGCCATCAGATTCTTTCTCTTTACCCCAAGTGCATATAACGCACCGATAACGGCACTTTCCTGATCGATCGAATGTACAACGAACACTGATAATACATAAGAGATCAGGATCAACAGGATCGCACCTGCGATCGTACCAACGCTCCGGTATAATTCCTGATCACCGGAAGCCGCCTGAATTCTCGCATTATCCCCTGCCTTTACAAAAGTCATAAGGTTCTGTGCATCCTCTGAGAAGATGTCATCGATCATATCATCTGTCTCATCCTTTAACTCCTGAATACCATCCAGCAGTTCATTGGAACCATCTTCAGCTTCTTTTGTTCCGTCTGTATATTCTATAATTCCATCGTCAAATGCCTTAAGCTCCTTTAACTGTGACAACAGATCTTTATAAGAGAAACGCAGAATTGCATTGTCTGCACCATCAATCTCAGTCTGCAGAACAGTCTCAAAATTATCCTTTGTCAGTTCTTCTACACCATAATTCTTTAAGGTCTTATTTGCCTCCTTCAGATAAGCCTCAAAGATTTCTCCCGATGCATCTGTTAACTCTAAATTATGATCGGTCAGTTCAGCAAGTCCGTCCTTTAACTCTCTTGCTCCATCTAACAGCTCCTGAATACCATCGGTCAGATCGTCCTTCTTTCCCATCGTACGATCCCAGTATTCTTGGAAAAATGGATCCTCTACATCTCCTGATGAGAACTCCAGATCCTCCAGACGGTCTTTTAATTCATCATCCGTCATAGCACCATTTAACCGGTATGCATAATAATATTCCTCTGACTTTATACTTTTTTCTTCTGCACGAAGTGTATCGTATACGTCAGCTGCAACAAATCCTGTACCAAAATGCAGGCAGTCGCATCCGGTATCTCCCAGAGATTTTAATACGTTGTCATAATCCGGTGTTGTCCCGATTCCGGTAATGGTAAATTCCCGTCCGCCAAATGTAAGCACATCACCTAATGATATATTATTCTTCTCTGCAAACTGGCGTTCTACCACCAGCTCATTTTTCTTTTCTGCAAGTGTACCTTTTACCAGATTAATCTTATTGATCTCATCTCTGTTTGCAAAGATACGGAGCGTATGATCTTCGTCGATCTCATAGTCCATATAGAACTGTGGCTCGATCGACACACCATCGGCTTCCAGATCTTCCATTTCCTCATCCTTCATCGGTACGAACAATGAAAAATCTCCATCCTCAACACACTGTCTGCTGTCAGCATTCTCACTTCCGCGAATGATCGTCTCTGCTGCGCCGACCAGACTGACTACCAGATACATGGCAAGTATGATCAGAAGGGACAATGCCAGATATCTTGGAAGGTTGCTTTTGAAATCTCTCCAAATCCTTTTTCTCAATACTTTCTGCATCTTACAAATCCTCCAATTCTGCTGCCGGTACCTTTGTCTCATTGTAATAATCTTTCCTAATCTGACCATCCTTTACGATCACGACCTGATCGACCATATTCTTAATGGAATTATTATGCGTTACAATCAACATTGTCGTTCCATAGGTCGCATTGATCTTCTCCAGAAGGATCAGGATATCCCTTGATGTCTTGGAATCAAGTGCTCCGGTCGGTTCATCACATAAGAGCAGCTTCGGATTTTTGATCAGTGCTCTTGCGATCGCACATCTCTGCTGCTGACCACCGGACAACTGTGCCGGAAACTTATTCTGATGCTCTGTCAGTCCCAGTATCTCAAGCAACTCATCCATATTAAGCGGCTGATCTGTCAGATATTCACAGACCTGAATATTTTCCCGCACGGTAAGGTTTGGTACCAGATTATAGAACTGGAAGATAAATCCCAGATAATCTCTCCTGTAATCGGATAATTCATCTGCTTTCATACCTGCAATCTCGGTTCCATCCACCTTGATCGAACCGGATTCGATCGTATCCAGACCACCGATACAGTTCAATAACGTAGACTTACCGGAACCACTGGTTCCCTGAATGACACACATATCGCCCTGCTTTACCTGAAGGGATACTCCCTTTAAAACCTGTATGTAGCTTCCACCTTCTCCATAACTTTTTTTTACATCTGATACCTCTAAATACATACTCGCTTCCTCCTGTTATTTTTTGCGCTTACATAACACCGTTATGTTGTTATCATTTTTTTAGCTATGCAAAATAAAATTTCACATAGCTTTTTGTTATCTATTCATCTCTCTGAAACAGTGCATACCATCCGGCAAGCAGATATTTCAATATGTCTCCCAGATGGGCAACTGCTTTTTCTTCATCAGGTTCATGTGTCAGCAAATGGACAAATGCATCGATCTGCATATGTGCCATCCAGTGTATCGTATAATCATCCGGTGCAGCAACTCCACACACCTTTGCCTGTGCGTCTGCCAGCATCCGGTAATTCTTCTCTGTAAATGCCACAAATTCATCAATACATCCTGCAAGACTTGATCCCTGACTCTTCGTCAGCAGAAGCTGTACCCGGTCATAGTTCTGATACAGTTCATGAATGATCCGCCGGGATGCATAGACGTCATCGCTGAAATCATCCTGCCCCTCCTGAAGCTCGCCTTTTACCTCCTGCAACTCCTGCTGCATATGTGCTTCCATCATCGTACGGATACTTCCAAGCACCGGTGCCACCAGTGAAGCAAATATATCATCTTTATCTTTAAAGAAGAAATATAATGCGCCGGTCGTCACACCTGCATTCTTACAGATATTACGGAGGGATGCGCCCTGATAGCCCTTCTCCATAAATTCATGCTCTGCGCTTGCAAGCAGCTTTTCTTTTGTCTCCCGATCGTCCTTCATCTCATCTCACCACCAGTTCTATTCCATTTCAACATATGAACAGTCATTCACATAACATCGTTATGTTACATCTAATATAAATATATGTCAAGCTTTTTTTATGACAGCCGCTGTATTTTCGGCTAAACACTAAATCTGCTTGACGCCTTTACATGTTGCAACCGGCATTTCCGGTTCATATAACATAATTGCCGTTGCTTCCGTATAATAAAACCTCTACATAACGACACTCACGCAGTTTTTCGTAATTTGAAACACATTGCCAGCATCTGCGGGTGCTTGTTTGAGATCGAAGATCGAGTTAGAACGGAGCAGGTGCGCATCAGGCATGTGTTTCAAATTGAAAAACAAGTGCGTCTCATGTAGAGATTTTATCAGGAGGAAGTAATCGGCATATTCAGAATACAAAACCGGAAATGCACTTAGTACACATTAAAAGGGCTCCGGCATATATTCAAGGATTGATTCATTGAAAAACATGCGAAACCGGAGCCCCTATGTCAAACTATATTCTTTTTTCCTACTGCGGATGTCCTAACAAGGTATCCTTTTGTCTTAAATCGTAAACAAAATCCAACCAATACTTTTTATAGGGCAAACGATTTTCATTTGTTAATTACTTGCTGATCGAATCTGTCTTGATGATGAACTTAACGCTGCCCTTCATATCATCTGAGATTCCACCGAAGGACTCGTAAGTTTCACCGGCCTTGATGACCTTATCACACTTCTCTGACAGAGAATCCAGATCATTTTCTGCATCATTTACTGCATCAACGATCTTATCTGTACCATCTGATAACTGCTTGCTGCCATCCTTTAAATCGCCACTTGCATCTGTAAGCTTTGTTGCGCCATCCTTTAATGTGCCTGCTCCTTCTTTCAGAGTATTTGCACCCTTGGACAAGCTTCCTGCACCACCATTCAACTTAACCATACCGGTATACAGGTCTTTTGTTCCTGAATATACTTTCTTTAATCCTGAATTAAGTGCGGATGCTCCTGTTGCAAGCTGTCCAACGCTGGTCTTTAATGTTGTAAGCTGTGAACTGAATGAGCTTAACTTACTAAGTACCAGATTTGCACCATATGAGATACCATCCTGATATGCTGTCGCATAACCTGACTTATAACCTTCTACATAAGCTGTACCATATGCTGACTGATAAGCTGTACCATATGCGCTACCATAGCCGGTTGTGAATGCATTTGTATAAGCTGTGCCGTATGCTGTACTATAACCTGATGTATAAGCTGTACCATAAGCTGTACCGTAACCTGACTTATAAGCTGCTCCGTATACATCACCATATGCAGTTGCAAATGCTGCCATCAAAGCATTCTGTGTTGCTTCATCCGGCTGTGTACCTGTTGCATCTGTATATGCTGATAAGAAATCAGCGAAATAACTTGAAAACTTTCCCTGTGCTTCTGCTGTTACTGTTGCAGCAGAAGGAGCTGCTGCCTGTGCTTCAGCTGCCACTGTAGAAGCAGATGGTGCTGATGCCTGCGCCTCTTTTATAACCGCATCCTTAGATGGTGCTGCTGCCTGACCATTCTTCTGTGCCTCGGCAGAAACTGCATCCTTGTCAACGCTTGCTGCAATCTTATCTTTGTTTGCTGTCAGGTTATTTGTAATATTATTTGTGATCGTTTTCTTGATCGCTGATTTCTCTTTGTCACTTAATTCTGTCTTGGTTGGAAGGTTGATTCCTTTTACTGCCTTATTTAACTTTGCCAGTCCATCACTGATCTGCTTTGATCCTGATAAAACACCATTATCACCTTCAAATGCTGCCTTTAATGTACCTGCACCTGTTGTAGCTGAGTCAACGCCCTGAGCCAATGTAAGAGATCCCTTGTAAAGATCATCTGCACCGGTCTTTACCTGTGAGATACCATTTGACATAGAAGACACACCATCTGTGTAGTCCTTGATTCCTGATACCAGAGAATTCATACCTTCACTGTATGTGTCGACCAGTTCGTTGATATCAGATTCAGCACCCTTCAGATCCTTGTTATCGCTGTCCTTGGATAAGAATCCGGTAGAAGCAACCGTCATTGTCATATCCAGAGAGAAATCTGTACAGTCTGCTGTAACCTCAAAGTAATCCGGAATCTCAACATCTAACTTCTGCAGATCCAGGCTGTCCTGAAGGCCGGGCATACCCATACCAACAACGATACTGTTGTTTCCATCATTTACAACCTGACCATTCTCAACCTTGATATTTGAGAATTTGTCATTTGATAAGATCATACCGGTTGCCATCAGGAAAGGAGTATATACATCTCCACTCTTTGAATTATTGACATATTCAAATCTCATCTTTACCTTGCCGCTCTTGCCTGCCAGCTGATCCGGTGTGATCTCCTGATCATCCAGATAATAAGTAACCTTAACTTCTACAGGAACCTGCTCCTCTGACTTGCCCTGATAATAAATGGAATTGCCATCTGCCTTCCATACAAGTTCTCCATTATTCTCTGTAAATGTCTCGTCGCCTTTTACATTCTCGATATCAGTCAGGTTACTGCTATCCTTAATGGTTGCCTCACCATCTGTGTTCTTTAACCACTCACTGACGATAACGTCCTGCTTATTACCTGCTGCATCAGCAATAACGTAAACGGTTTCATCTTTATCACTGTCTGTATTCTCGGAAAGTCCGATAGAATTCTCAAGTACATCTGACAATTCTTCATCGCTCTTACTCATGATCTCCGGGTTCTCTAATGTCTGTACATCTCCTGTTGCTGTACTGCCACAGCCTGTAACGGATAACATCATTGCACCACTCAGAGCGATCGCCATAAATCTTTTTCTTGCTTTCATATTTTTATAACTCATACTAATTACCTCCTAATTTACTACTGCCGGTCAGCAGGACCATTGGAATCATTATTTACATCTATATATTTATCATCGTCACTGTAACTGTCATCAAAATCATAGTTATCAAAGTTTCCGGATTTCTTCTTTGCAAATGGTCTGTCTTCATTCAGGAAATCATCATCATCTGCCGTTTTCTGTTCCGAAGCCGGATCAACATTTCCCGCTCCGGCATAAGCTGCTTTCTGTTTGCCGGTAATACCCTTGAATCCGATTGTTGTATGGATGATCAGCTTATCGAATAACATCAACGCTGCAGGAAGCAGGAAGATGACGACAAACATACTGATGATAGCTCCTCTTGCCATCAACGTACATAAAGAACTGATCATATCGATCTCGGAGTAACAGCCAACACCGAAGGTTGCGGCAAAAAAGCTTAATGCACTTACGATAATGGAAATCATAGATGTCTGAAGTGCAACTGTAACTGCTTCTTTCTTAGCAAGGCCATTACTTCTCTCTCTCTTATATCTTGTTGTCATCAGGATCGCATAGTCAACGGTAGAACCAAGCTGGATCGTACCGATAACAATGGATGCGATGAATGGTAATGTTGTATTTGTAAATGCAGGAATACCCATATTGATAAAGATTGCAAATTCGATTACACATACCAGAATGATCGGAAGCGATACTGATTTGAATACGAATAAGATGATCAGCAGGATAACACCGATGGATACGGTACTTACTGTGTTAAAATCCTTATCTGTGATCTCGATCAGATCCTTTGTACAAGGAGCTTCACCGATCAGCATACCCTTACTGTCATATTTGTGAAGAATCGTATTGATCTCATCACACTGTGTATTTACTTCATCACTTGCTACTTTGTATTCTGACATGACTAACATCAGCTTCCATTCGCCATTGTCAAGTTTGGATTTCAAATCCTGTGGAATCATACTCTGTGGAATCATAGGACCAACTACAGATTCCAGACCAAGTACAGTCTTAACACCCTTGACATTCTTAATTTCTGAAATAACTTTATTAATACTCTTTTCATCCAGATTGCTGTCAAGCAGGATCATATGTGTAGAGTTCATATTGAATTCTTCTTCCAGCTTCTGGTTTGCCTGAATACTTGGAAGATCTTCCGGTAATGAGCTGTCGAGGTTATAGTAAACATCTGTATGTGTATAACCATATAACGCAGGAACCAGAAGGATCAGGAATAAGATATGGAAGATCCAGTACTTATTCACGATAAATTTGCTAAGCTTATCAAACTTAGGAAGTAAAGCTCTGTGACAGGTCTTTTCAATCGGCTTATCAAAGATCAGGATCATGGATGGGAGTACGGTTACACAACAGATAACACCGATAACAACACCCTTTGCCATAACGATACCAAGGTCAAGGCCTAAGGTAAAGGTCATGAAGCACAGTGCAACGAAACCTGCTACTGTTGTGATCGAACTACCGATAACAGATGAGAAGGTGGAAGCAATTGCATCTGCCATAGCTTCTTTATTCTCTTTGCCATTTACTTTTTTCTCTTCCTGATAACTGTGCCACAGGAAGATCGAGTAGTCCATTGTTACACCCAACTGCAGGACTGCGGTAAGTGCCTGTGTTATGTAGGAGATCTCTCCTTTAAATACATTTGTTCCCAAGTTATATACAATCGCCATACCGATACTTAATAAGAAAAAGATCGGTACGAGGAAGGAATCCATAGTCAGTGATAATACGATCAGCGATAAGATAACTGCTATGGTTACATAGATTGGAACCTCTTTATCACACAGATCCTTGGTATCCGTTACAACAGCTGACATTCCGCTGATGAAACACTGCTTACTTGCAAGCTTTCTGATCTGAGTGATCGCTTCCATTGTCTCATCGGAAGACATTGTTGTTTTAAAGATAATTGCCATCATCGTGCAATCATCATTACGATATGCCTCTCTGATATCTTTCGGTAAAATCTCATCCGGAATAGCAATATCCATAATCGAGTCATACCAGATTACAGAATCAACATTGTCTACCTGTTCCATTTGTTTTTTTAATTTGACGACATCTTTATCGTCCATCCCTTCTACAAGGCACAGGGAGAAAGCACCCGTTCCGAAATCATCCGCCAGAATGTCCTGACCTTTCATGGTTTCGATATCCTTTGGTAAATATGAAAGTACATCATAGTTTACTCTGGTTTTCAAGAAACCAATCGCTGCCGGGATCAAAAGCAGGATACTGATAATTAAGATCGGTACACGAAGCTTTACGATCGCCTTTCCAAATTTGTTCATAGAATCAATCCTTTCGTTAATACAAAAAATGAACGGAAACCTTTTTCTTGCTTCCGTTCATAGAATATGATTATTTTGTTTGTTTGTAATTATACAAGATTTTAGGGTTGACAATTTTTTTGACATTTATCCGGAAATGTCAAAACGCATTCTAAAATAAGTATAAAAAAAGCCTGAACACCTGATAAATTCTATCATTTTCTGTACTGTCTGTTCACCAAGGTCTGTCCGGCTTCTGTTACTGTCTGTCATGATCGGATATATAGACTGCCTGCTTACACTTCTCAAGCATCTCCCTCATATAATCAGCCAGCTTCTCCGGTGCCATCTTCATACCACCCTTTGCCCATTCAACGATAATCCCACAGATCCCATATGCAAAGAACCGGGCAAATATGCCGCGTTCCTCGTTTTTCAGATGAGATTTCTCGTCTAACTTATCAATTGCCTCTTCAAAGGTCTGTTCTGCAACCTCAAGCATATACTGGATAATATAATCCTCTGCATGTTTGATCGTGTTAATATAGAACTTTTTCTCCTCCTGCATCTGTGTGAGGATCGCGCCTAATTTCTCATCCCAGTTCTCTAAGGATATCCCCTCCATATTAGGAGCAAATAATTCATTAAAATAGATCCAGACCAACAGTTCGTATTTGTCCTGAAAATGATAGTAAAATGTCTGTCTCTTGATTCCACATCGGTCTGCGATATCACTGATCGATATTTTGTCATATGGTTTCTCTTTTGTCAGTTCTTTTGCACTTAATGCAATCGCTTTCTTTGTAAGATTTGATTCCGGCATATTCGTATAACTCTTTCTATATAATAATATCCCCATATGTCTAAAATGCAGATTTTCTTCCGCACCTGAAACACATGGAGATAGTATAGCACATCTATTATAACTCGGGCAACATGTCTTTCATGCTGTTTAATCCGATCATCAAGGTTGATGTATTATGCAGAAGTGCAGATGTTGTCGGTGCGATCACACCCGCAACTCCAAGCACGATCAGCCCGGTATTAAACCCTACGATAAAACGATAATTTCTGTGAATCCGTTTCATAAGGAGATTTGCAAGTATCTTCAATGTCACAATCTCATCCAGACTGTCCGCATCGATTGTAATATCTGCGACCTCTCTGGCAATCTCCGCACCATCACTGATCGCGATGCCTGCATCTGCTGCTGAAAGTGCCGGCGAATCATTGATACCATCACCGATCATGATAACCTTTCTGCCTGCTGCCTTCTCTCGATCTACAAATGCAGCCTTATCCTCCGGCAGTACCTCTGAATAATATTCATCGACACCGACATGCTCTGCGATCGCCTTTGCAGTCCGTTCACAGTCACCGGTCATCATAACGACCTTGGAGATTCCAACCGACTTTAACCGTTCTACAATATCTGCAGATTCTTCCCTTAACGGATCCTCGATCAGGATTGCTGCCGCAAGCTCGTTATCGATTGCCAGATAGAGGTGGGAATATTCCGCCGGAAGATTCTCAAATACTTCTTCCATCCCCTCCGGTATCGTACATTTTTCGTCCTCAAATACAAAATGATAACTGCCGATGATCGCCTTGGAATCCCCAATTGTTGTCGAGATTCCATGCGCTACGATATATTTTACTTCTGAATGCATCTCTTCATGATCCAGATTTTTTCGTTTTGCCGCATCCACTACGGCTTTTGCGATTGAATGTGGAAAATGCTCTTCCAGACAGGCAGCGATACGAAGCAATTCGTTTTCACTTGTTCCGTTAAAGGAAACGACTCCCGCAACTGTAGGCTGTGCCTTTGTCAGTGTTCCGGTCTTATCAAATACGATCGTATCCGCTTCTGCTACCGCTTCCAGATACTTTCCGCCTTTGACTGTAATCTTACGGTTTCCTGCCTCACGGATCGCCGATAATACCGATACAGGCATAGCAAGCTTCAATGCACAGGAATAATCAACCATCAGGATCGCAAGGGCTTTTGTTACATTTCTTGTAAGCAGATAGGTAAGTATCGTACCGCCTAAGCTGTACGGCACCAAACGGTCTGCCAGATGCTCCGCCTTGCCCTCCAGATTGGATTTCAGTTTCTCAGACTCATCGATCATCTGCGCAATCTTCTCATATCGGCTGGAACCGGATACCTCTTTTACTTCTATTATGAGCGAGCCTTCTTCTACCACTGTTCCGGCATATACGACATTTCCTGCCGTACGTCTGACAGATACGGACTCTCCGGTAAGTGATGCCTGATTCACCATTGCTTCACCATCACAGACAGTTCCGTCAAACGGAATGATCGTTCCGACATTGACAACGACATGATCTCCTTTTGCAATCGTATCAGAATCAACCAATATCTCGTCATTCTCTGTCTTTAACCACACTTTTCCGACATTTAATGACATCGTACGTGCCAGGTCATCGACCGACTTCTTATGTGTCCACTCCTCAAGCAATTCACCGATTCCGAGCAGGAACATGATCGAACCTGCAGTCTTCATATCCCCTCGTAAGACAGATACTCCAATGGATGTTGCATCCAGCACCGGAACTTCGATCTTGCCCTTTGTCAGAGTCTTAACGCCTTTCCAGATATACTTAACAGACATCAGACCTGTATAAGCTGCTGATATCGGATATGGCAGAAGCCACTTTCTTGCATAATGGAAGATGATCTTATCGATCAGCTTCTCCTGATACATCGCATTCGTCTCTCTGCCGCTTCGTTCCAGATAACCATTTGGGACTTTTACATCTTCATAATGAAATCTGCGAAGTCTGTCGATAATGATATCCGGATTTCCCGTATAACAGATCACTGCATCCGCCGTCCGGTCATACACCTTTGCCGAGCTGACCGGTTCAAAAGACTCCAGATAATATAAAAGAATATCAGCTTCTTCATATGACATATGATTCTGACACATATGTACACGCAGTCTGCCCTTCATCTTATCTTTTATTATGAATTTCAATTCAGCTCATCCTCTTATCTAAATTTTTCTTATACCTCTGCTGCTTCTGTATTTTCTGCTGCAGCCTCACATGCGCACTCAGCAGTTTCTCCTGCTGTCTCTGCAGGAATATCTTCTACAACGACCTCTTCTTCTGCTTCACGATCTGCATTGATCTGCTTAGCGCCCTGGTAAATGTCATCTACATTTTCCTGAATGGTTGTAGCTGTGTTCATAACACACTTCTTTGCACGAAGAGCCGCTGCTGTACAGTTTGTGTAAACCTTCTTTGCATCCTTGCTTGATAATACCTTGATACCTGCCGTACCAAACAATAAACCTGCTGCAAATATTCCAACTTTCTTAATATCCATGATAATTTACCTCCTGATTGTATTAATATATTTTGATGCACATTATAGCATCATTTCTTTTTTTTGCATGTATATTATCATTTTATTCACATATTTTTTACATCTGATCATTCGCAAACATGTACACTTGTTCTACTCGTGAACTATCATCTTATGTGGCCTGTAAAAGCTTCGATAAAACAGAAATCCTACTATAGTAGTGATTACCTCTGTAACCGGGAAAGTCAGCCAGAAATACACAAATCCGAATCTGGAAAACAGATATCCAAGCGGTACAAATAAGAACACTGTTCTCATAATGGTTAGAAACGAACTCTTAAAGGCTTCGCCGGTTGCCTGCAAAAAGACCGGATAAATCTGCGCACCTACCATCGGTATAAAGCTGATCCCAATAAATCGGAATCCCTGCACTCCGATACGGATAACTTCGCTGTCCTTCGTAAACACAGAAAGCATAGGTTCCGGAATAAATTCAAAGCATAACGTTCCGATGAACATCAATGCAATTCCCCATATAAAGGCAACCGTCATCGTATGTTTACAACGATCAATACTCTTTGCCGCATAGTTATAGCTAATGATGGGTACAATGCAGGTCTGAAGAGCACCCAGTGGTATAAAGAAAAATGTCTGCCATTTGTAATACAATCCAAGTGCTGTCACTGCCTCATCGGAAAATCCTGCAAGGATCATATTTAATCCAAATATGTAAAATGTATACGTTGCCTGCATGATGATATTCGGAATTCCAAGCGCATAGATCCTGCGGATATCCTCTGGATATTTGCAAAGAGACGGAGAACGGTGAAATCCCTTCTTCATAACAAGAAGTGCCGCTACAACCTGTCCTGTGATCGTTGCAAATGCAGCTCCTGCTATTCCAAGCTTTGGTATACCAAAAAGCCCAAAGATCAAAATCGGATCTAACACAATATTCGTGATAGCTCCTGTGATCTGTGCGATCATCGGTGTCTTCATATCTCCGTTTGCCTGAAGTACCTTTGTCCATATGCTCTCTGTAAACAATCCAATGCTGCCCACACATACAATCCTTCCGTAGGTAATTACATCAGCAATTACTGTATCTGAAGTTGTCTGCAACCGTGCATATGCAGGCATCAACAGATAACAGCTTACTGCAAATAAGATCCACATAATGATCGCCAGACTAAAGCCGATGCCTGCTACCTCATCCGCCTTCTTATACCTCTTTATTCCCAGAAAATGTGCAATATTTGTATTGATTCCAACACCGGTTCCAACTGCCAGTGCGATCATCAGAAGCTGAACAGGATAAATGATCGATAACGCCGTCAGACCGCTCTCTGAGTATTTCCCGACAAATAAACTGTCTACTATATTATAAAGAGCCTGTATCAACTGTGCCAGCATGACAGGTGGTGCGATCTTAAAAAAGATCTTATTAATCTTTTCTGTGCCGTAAAAACTACTGTTTGTTTCCATCTCTGCTGCCTCCTGCCTCCTGCTCTACACAAGAAGCCAATATTTCCTGGTATTCCTTCATAAGCTCTGTCAACATCTGTATCTTCTCATAGCCAAATCGTTTTACAGATGCTTCTTCTATAGAAGCTAGCGAACAGAAAAATGTCTCTGCATATTTTCTGCCCTTCTCTGTCAATACAAATGCTTTTTCCCGTCCTTCTCCTTTTTCCGGTTCCAGAATCAGATAGCCTTGTTCACGCATCCTTGAAATTACATTATGTATCGTCTGACGCGGAAGCAGATAATTGTCACATACCTGTTTTTGAGTGCAGTATCCGTTCTCGCGTATCGTATAAAGTACCAGCATCTCATTATAATTAATGTTGTGTCTGCGCGACCAGTCTGCATACACTCCACGCAGCTTTATGATACTGTGATTGGATGCATTTATAATCTGCAAAGTCTTTCGATCCATGTTATTATCTTCCTCTCTTTCATAATCCCAAATGGGATTATAGCAGAAATAAAAGCCCTGTCAATCCATATTTTCTGAATCGCGTGCAATAATTCTGTACCTTTATTTAAAATCAGATTATGGCATACCAAAACTGCCGGCAGATTTTTATCTGCCGGCAGCCGTCTATTTCTGATCCCCAAACCTCAAACTTCTTTGGAATCCTTCCATGCCGCATTTACGCTTCATGAATTTATTTTGTTTTTACTGCTACTGCATTGCTCCAGTCTGAACAGATTTTTGTTGTCTTTCCATTCTTCTTCACATTCTTATAAGTACAGATCCGCACATAGTACTGTTTTTTTGTACTTAACTTTGTAATCTGTTTACTCTTTGCCTTATTTGAAGAAATCGTAATCTGTTTTACATTTCTAAATGACTTATTTGCAGAATACTGAATAATATAGCCGCTTGTATTCCTTGTTTGTTTCTTCCAATTTACCGTAACCTTTGTTTTTCCTGCCTTTGCCGATTTGATCGATGTACCTGCAGGTGCAATCCGAAATGTCAATGTCTCCTTGCCATTATATTTCTTACCCTTTAACTGAATCGTAACTTTGTAGTTTCCGATAGCCTTTCTGCCTTTTGCATAAGTCACTGTATAGTCCTTACCCTTTTTCAGCTTCTTGCCCTTGGTATCCTTTACCGTGACAGTTGGCTTCTTCGCTTTCTTATCATATGTATAAATGCTCTTGCTAAGCTTTACATTGCTGATCTTATTGATCTTCTTTGTAGATAAAGTCTCGCCACAGGACTTGCATTTCGTCACAAGCTTTCCATCAGCACTGAAGGTTGCTTTCTTCTTTACACTCTGAACCTGCTCCTTATGCTCGCATCCTGTCGTTTTCTTTGCTGTCAGATGATAGGATGTTCCTGATACATATATGTTCACATATCCCTTGATCGGCTCTCTTACATAGGATGCTGTATATCCGCTTCCATCCTTATCGAGATTATACCATTCCTCCTTGGTAAGAACGACATTATCGGAAGACGGCTGACCGATATACCAGTCTGCTGCTTCTCCGGTTGAATCAGTGATCGAACCTATGCTGATCAAGTCACATTTTACATAAGATGTCACACCATTCTTAATATCAAGCTCAAATATACATTTCTTACCGGTCTTATCTTCGATGTATTCCTGCTCACCTGAGGATTTGCCTCTATAAGTATATGCTGATATTTCCTCCAAGGTTTTGTAATATCCCATATTAAACGGATTAAATGCCGAATATCCATGTTCGATCTCATGTGCATAATAAAGATTTAGGGATTTGCAATAGATCAGCTTATAGATATAATAGCTGGTATCATACATATCTATCGCATATTTGGATTTTGCATCTCCATCCTTCATGTACACCTCAAATACAGAAGGCTCATCACTCAGCCATACAACGGGATGTGTAATATACCGGTCTGTATATGCCGCCTCCGTCTTTAAGGTTTTGTCTGTGTCTGCATCAACACAGTTTTTATATTCCTCTGATATTGAGTTTACATAGAACGGCATCTTATCTGTGCCTGCGTAGACATCTACAACTGCTTTTCCGCTTACCTTGAGAACGGCTTTTGTACCTTCCGGCTGCATGGTAATTCCACAATTTTTTCCCTTATTCTTATTAATCGTCAGAGTACCATCACCAAGAATCTCAACAGATCCGCCATAACCATAGCCCCATACAATAAGACTCTTAATCTGGTTATCACCCACCAGCTTGATCTTGAAGTCATCCCCCATCTCATTTGCCTCGATTGACATCGTTGGGTGTTTATAATTCGTAAGCGTTAAAGTATTCGTCTTCTTATCATAAACTGCCCCTTTTACAGTCTCTGCTTTTTGTGAACCTGTAACATATACAAAATGATTTGTATTCGTTCCACCCCGATTATAAATATTGATATACGCTGCACTATACTCTCCTGTATTTGGTCCATTTGCTGCCTGTACTGTCATCACGCATCCAACCCACATGCACAAAACCGCCAGCATCAGAGATACCTTTTTGAAATGTTTCATACCCATTTCCTCCTTTCATGGTTATACTATGCCATGAAGTATATCTGATAAACTGGCGATTTATAAGTTTACATTTGTTCTTTTTTGTATTTTTACCGCAATATCGTCACATAAATCCACTCAAAAGCAAGTTTTTATTAACAGGACTCACATCTTCCAGGATTGATCATCATATAGGCTTGAATCCAGTCCTATTCCAATCGTCAGACGCATTTATACCTTTATCGGTTTCTCCACGCATAATAGAACTGGATCAAGCCGATCCTTGACCTTGTATCTGTCTTTTCATTCAGCGATGAGATATGTTTATAGAGCGCAGTCCTTGAAATATACAGCTTTCCTGCAATATCCTGCACACTTTCATCCGATTCCAGAAGTTCTCTTAACACTTCCTGCTCTCTGTCTGTCAGACGATATTTCTCTGCAAATCGGGCAAAATAATCAACAGCGTCTGTACCGTCCGACTCTTTTATCACATTTTCCGATTCAATGTCGTGTTTTCCTGAAACCGAATCAAATACAGACCCCGTTGTTGCAGATGCAACTTCCACCGTAAGCCCATCCATATCTTCCTTACGTTCAAATCGTTCCTCTATGATATTCACGCGAAGCTGACTACTGTAAATGAACATCGCTATACTGATCATCACAAATAAAATAAGGATCACGATACTCGCAAGAAGCATCGGAGATAATCCCTCGCCGCTTACATTTCCATCTGCATTTACCGACATGGTATACGGCAACATGGTTGAGATAAAGCCGACGATACCGGCTCCGATATTATTGATAGCTCTGCCGAATCCTGCCCATAATGCAGGGATTCGCGTATAATAAGATACTTCCATAAAACCGGTTGTGAAGAACACAACGAAAAATCCTGCTGCCGGATAGAACACAAGCAGTCCAGCAAGGACCGAGCCACCTATACCGATCAATAAGATACAGAGCACGGATAAGACCGTCACACAGTACATGACCAGACTCATATATCTGCGTTTCTTCAGATCAAATAAAATTCCCGCAAGGATTCCACTTAAAGCCAGCAGAAGTCTCGGCCATTCACCTACATCGATCGCACCCTTTGCATGATAGTAAGTAACAATATTATCCAGAGCCGCAAATATGAATGTCATTAAAAGGACACAACAAACCAGCGCTCCACAGGTAAGTCCCGGATGAATCGAGGCATTATTCTGCACCTCCGTCTCATCCTCTATCTTAAAACAATCCACAAGTATTACAAAGATCACAACAAATATCAGTAGCATAGATGCCTGAATCCGATTGTCTGTGATCAGATTATTATTTACAAACTGAAGCAACAGACCTGCCGCATAAGCAGTTCCAACCATCAATGCCATATGATTACTGTTTTTCAGGATATCCGCTGCCTGATCATGCACCATACTGCCAAACATACCCGCAAACAAAAAGAACACGCACCCCCAGATTAACAGACTCCGTTCCGATCTGTTACCTGTCATCATCCAAATACTTAACATACAGATCACTCCTGAAATAATCTGCATAACCATTCCTTGTCGGCTTCCCCGATAGTGTTTCAAAATCGGATAGACCAGAAATCCTGCTGCACTGACTGTAAGAATAATGCTCTGTGCCCATACCACCCGACCTGCAGGTACCAGTTCCGCCATACGATCATCAAAGAAATATTCCGTTCCCAGAAACAAAAAATTAAAAACCGCCAATCCTGTTATGGCCAATATATAATTTCTGTATTTCCCCTTTTGATTCTTCTGCTCGGACATATATACTTCCCCATTATCTTTATAATTGTCTCATTTGTTCCCTGTCTTCCAATATTCCCCCAGCGTAAACTATTCTGTTAATGTACTACGCCCTGTCCTCAAGGTCAAATGTAATTTTTGTCAAATATGTCTCTTTGTTTTCTTTTTGCAACCGTTCCGTCAGTTCCCGCACGATATTCTTTTCCTGCCCCTGCCATTCCGATGGAACAACCATATCAAAAACAAGTTCTTTCTTTCCCTCATGAGTGTGTACGCGGAAATCATGGATTGTTATTTCTGCATCTATTTGCTGCAGGATAGTAAGTACCTGATGGTGTATCTGATCGAGCTCTGCATCGTCCGTAATAACCGGATCATAATGAATGACCATATGCACACCAAATCGGTTCAGACATTCCCGTTCGATGCGGTCAATCTCATCATGACACACCATTGGATCGATCTTCTTATCGATCTCTACATGAATACTTGCATACTGTCTGCCCGGGCCATAATCATGTACCAACAGGTCATGACAGCCAAGTACCAACGGACAGCTGCTTATATATCCAATAAGCTGTTCCCGCAAACCGGTATTTGCACCTTCTCCAAGAAGCGGAGAGATTGTATCCTTTGCAAGCGAAATTCCGCTTACAATGATAAAAACAGATACCAGCCCACCCATAAGACCATCTATTTTCCATCCGCTGATATGTTCTACAACTGTTGCGGCAAGAACTGCAGCTGTTGTCAGCACATCATTTCTGCTGTCTGCGGCTGCAGCAAATAAGGTATTTGACTGAATCTTATCTCCCATCTTACGATAAAAGAACATCATCCAGAGTTTTACCAGGATCGAACCGATCAGCACAATGATCATCAGCATGGAAAATTCGATTGATGCCGGATGGATCAGCTTGAGTACCGATGTCTTTGCCAATTCAAATCCGATCACAAGGATCATAGCAGCCACAACCAGACTTGCCAGATATTCAAATCTTGCATGTCCGTATGGATGTTCTTTGTCTGCCGGCTTCTCTGCCAGCTTAAATCCGAGTAATGTTACGATGGAGCTTGCTGCATCTGACAGATTGTTCAATCCATCTGCAGTAATTGATGTAGATGCGGCCAACTTTCCAATCACAAGCTTGCTGCCTGCCAACAGCAGGTTACACAATACCCCTATGAAACCGGTCATCTTACCGACCGCTGCCCTTTTCTTAGAATCCTGATTTTCTTGTGCCATAATAGTTACCTCCGCATATATAAGATAACTTTATGCAACGCAATTAATAATCTTTCCATCAGATTAATAGAATTATCTCCGACCGGCTGTAGCCGGAATAATAAAAAACCTGCGGAACAAATAGTAACTACTGTCCCGCAGATCATAAATTCATTCTTTATCTGCTGCCACCCTGTGTGGCCCGGCCCTGTGGTCATCCCACCGCCTGCTCAGTTTGTACTGTAGATTGATATGCAGTGCAAAAAGTATTGATACATTATAGCATGCGGTTATCCATACATCAAGTGCCGGTTTCTGATATTTTGAAGGATGATATTTTGAAGGATCTGCCACCGGAAATCTGCTTCCGGCGGCTTATCCTTATTTGTACTCTGTATTACTTGGATGCGGCAGGATTCAACTTCTTGGTCTTGATCTCATCCTGAAGCATTGCAAGGAACTCATCCCTAGGAACAGTTGTTGTCTTCTGCTCACCATGAAGTCTGTAGCTGACAGTCTTATCATTTACCTCATTCTTACCAAGGATGATCAGATACGGAACCTTCTCAACCTGAGCAGCTCTCACACGATAGCCAAGCTTCTCTGCACGTTCATCAATCTCAACACGGATATTGTTATCATCTAAGAAATCATACAGCTCATGTGCATATGCATTTAATTCCTCATCTTCATTCTTTACAGGAAGAATTCTGGCCTGTACCGGTGCTAACCAAAGTGGCAGATTTCCCTTTGTCTCCTCCAGAATGTATGCCATGAAACGATCTAAGGAACCAAGGATTGCTCTGTGAAGAACGACAGGAGTCTTCTTTGTACCATCCTTATCAATATATGTCAGGTTGAATTTTGCAGGAAGACAGAAGTCAAGCTGGCATGTAGATAATGTATATTCATTTCCGATCGCCGGCTTAACATTTACATCAAGCTTTGGACCATAGAATGCTGCTTCACCGATCTCTTCTGTGTATTCAATACCGATATCATCCAATACTTTACGGAGTGCGTCCTCCGCTGTATTCCACATCTCATCGTCATCATGATATTTCACCTTATCCTCAGGATCTCTTAAGGACAGAACACAACGATAATCTGTAATATTGAAATCCTTATAGGTGTCGAAGATCAAGTCAACAACCTGCTTGAATTCAGATTCGATCTGCTCCGGTGTTACAAACAGATGGGCATCGTTCTGACAGAAATGTCTGCCTCTCTCGATTCCTTTTAAAGTACCACTGGCTTCGAAACGGAAATCATGTGCGATCTCGCCGATACGGATTGGAAGATCTTTATAGGAATGCATTTTGTTTGCATAGATCATCATATGATGCGGGCAGTTCATTGGACGAAGTACGAAAGACTCACCCTCAACTTCCATTGCAGGGAACATATTGTCTTTGTAATGATCCCAGTGACCGGATGTCTTATAAAGATTTACCGTACCAACACAAGGAGTCATAACATGAAGGTAGCCAAGCTTTCTTTCCTTGTTCTTGATATAATTTTCAAGCTCCTGCCATACGATATAACCCTTTGGAAGGAACATAGGAAGTCCACGTCCAACCAGATCATCTGACATGAACAGATTCATCTCTTTACCGATCTTTCTGTGGTCACGGTCTTTTGCTTCCTCTAATAACTTCAGATGTTCTTCCAGTTCTTCTGCTGTAGGGAAGCATACACCATAGATTCTCTGCATTACATGGTTCTTGGCATCCCCCTTCCAGTATACACCGGAATATTTTACTAACTTGAAGTTCTTACATAATTTTGTGTTATCAACGTGTGGTCCGCGACAGAGATCTGTGAAATCTCCCTGATCGTAAACTGTAATATTTCCATCCTCTAAGCCTTCGATCAGATCCAGCTTGTAGAAATCATCCTTGAACATTTCAAGTGCTTCTGCCTTTGTAACCTCACGTCTGTAAATCTTCTTGCCCTCTTTACAGATCTTCTTCATTTCTTTTTCGATAGCTGCGATCACATCATCGTTTACAACATCATCGCCAAGGTCGATATCATAATAGAAACCTTCTTTTACAACCGGTCCAACCCAGAACTTTGCATGTGGATACAAATGCTTTACGGCCTGTGCCATAACATGGGCGCAGGAATGATTGAGCGTATTTAATCTCTCGTCTGCTTTAAAATCTACCATTTTCTTATTTCCTTTCTTTTACCTGAACTGACATCCCACCCAATGGTACAATGTCCGATAATTATTTGTACAGGAATCCTTCTGTTTCTTTGTCTATTGCACAAAAAACGCCCCTGTACAGACGTTTTTTCATCTATACAAGGGGCGATTATAATTCTTATATCGCGGTTCCACCCTTTTTATTTCCTGTGGAAATATCTCATTCATGATGATAACGGAATCACCGGACCGGATTAGGGCCGCTCAGAGCTGGTCTTCCTGAATGACTCCTCTAAGATACTTCCACCAAATGTATCTCTCTCTGTAGATTCTTCGTTCAGTACTGTTCTCATCAACACGTTATTCAAAGTATATTTCAACTGTTCCGCACTGTCAAGTAGCTTTTTCCGGTTTTATTATCATTTTTTTCTTATTGAATGATCTAAAGATTTTCCGTTAATACCTAAGACTATGGTCTCTGTCCAAGTCCGCCTTCCAGAGTGATCGTCTCTCCTGTCATATATTTGAAATCAGGGGATGCAAGCTGTACACATACACGTCCGATCTCAAGCTCTGAATCACCGAAATGACCCATCGGAGGTGTATGAACATTCTTGTCAAATGCATCCGGATATGCATTCTTGAACTGTTCTAACTGTGCTGTCCATGCAAGCGGGCAGATGATATTTACATTTACGCCATCCTTTGCCCATTCTGTTGCTGCAACTCTTGTAAGTCCACGAATTCCTTCTTTTGCTGCTGCATACGCACACTGTCCAAAGTTACCGAACAGTCCTGCACCGGATGCAAAGTTGATAACGGATCCCTTGCTCTCTTTCAGATATGGATAGCACGCTTTCATATAATAGAAGGTTGCATACAGTCCGGAATATAATGCCAGATTAAACTGATCTGTTGTATGGTCAGCAAGCGGAACACCGGATGCCGATGCCTGTGCATTATTAACCAATACGTCGATACTGCCAAATGTATCGATCGTCTGCTTTACAACATTTGCAACAACTGCCTCATTATCCGCACCGGCAGATACATCTGCTGCAACAGCCAGAACCTTTATACCATATAAGCGTTCCAGTTCTTCCTTTGCATCTTCCAACTTCTTCACATTTCGTCCTGTGATCACGACATTTGCGCCTTCTTTTGCATATGCTGTAGCGATACCGTAACCGATCGAACCACATCTGCCATCACTTAATACGGCACGTCCTCCACCTGTGACAATAACTGTTTTACCTGTTAAAAATCCCATTTTCTGTTTTCTCCTTATATTATTTGAAATCCGATACCTTCAGACTGCTTTCCGGCCTTATACAAATGTCCCAGTCCGTTTGTATCATATATAATGCTCATTATCTTCTATATCTTTCGATCATATCCTCCCACTGACAGCCTGCTTTCAAATGCACTCTGTTCTAATGGTTTATCATACAGATAGCCCTGTGCATGGTTACAGCCAAGTTCCAGAAGAAATCTTGCCTGCTCCTCCGTCTCAACTCCCTCGGTTATGACATTCAGATTCAACTGTCTTGCCATCTGAATGATACTCTTAATAATGATCTGATCCTGTGTTGAAAATGCCTCATGATTGATAAATGACCGATCGATCTTAATCTCGTTTACCGGGAAATCCCGAAGAACACTCAAGGTCGAACAGCCTGTACCAAAGTCATCAATTGATGTCGCAATACCTGCTTCTGACATATTCTTGATAAAGTCATACAGATCCTTCTGTTCACTCGCTTCTGTCGTCTCTGTTACTTCTATGATGATATACTTTGGATCAATATCATACTCTTTTATGATCCTTATAATTCGTTCCGCCAACATCCGTGGATCATGCCCAACCCCGGAAATATCATTTCTCGATATATTCACAGATATCGGAACAAGCTTATACCCTTTCTCAATCCATTCATTTATAGCCTCACAGACCCGCTTCAGAATATACAGATCCAGATGAATGATAAATCCATTCCTCTCCATGGTCGGAATAAACCGAAATGGTTGTATCACTTCTCCGTTATGAATCCATCTTGCAAGTGCCTCTGTACCTACGATCTGACCTGTCCGGATATCAACCTTCGGCTGATAATACACCTGAAATTCCCGTTTCTCCAACGCCTCAGGAAGCATCTGTTCCATCCGCTGAACATCTACTGTTTCTTCCAGCATCTTGTCCGTTAAAAACGCATACGGAAGCTTGTGCTGTCTGGCATAACTGACGGCAATCGACAAACCATTCATAATATTTCCGGGATCTCTGTCCTTTGCCGTTATCTCATAGGCACCTGCCGCTGCCGCTATATATACCGGAACGACCCGTCCCATATACTTTGCTGTTACCTCAACCTTTTCCAGAAGATGAAGGAACTCTGCCGTTCTGCTTTTCTTGACCAGCGCCATGAAATTATCTCCGCCCAGATGCGCCAGTGTCTCGTCCTCTGCCAGCCATTTTCTGACAGCGACTGCATAACGCTTGATCATCAGATCACCTTCTGCACCACCATACTTATAGCTGAGCAGTCCAAAGCTTTTCAGGTTAAAATAAAAGCCGTTGTACTGACAGATCGTCTGATCCTGCAAATGCTGCTGTATGATCCTGACAAAGCCTGCACTGTTAGGGAGCATCGTGATCAGATTACAATACGAATATTCTCTTGTCTTACGGATCAGTCTGGATCTCGTCACATGAAGATATAAAACCTCAAGGAGAAGAGCTATATCTTCTTTTTCTTCCTCGCTCCATTCTACATTTTCATATGGGAATGCCGTAAGCTCACAATATCCGTTTTCTACCGCTTGAAATGTCTTCTGATATTTGCCTTTCTCGGAATACAAGCCATCCCCGGCATAGAATACATCATGACGATCTTCATCCTGTACAGATTTGATATTTGCCTCAATGTGCAAATGTCCCGCTACCCTGCCGATCTTAAGCCGCTCAGCCAGAGGTTCGATCGCCTTTTTGAATCCATCAAATGTATTCTCAAACTGTAGTAATTCCTGTACATACAGTTCTATATCTTTTTTCTTAATTCTCTCTCTGATATCATCCACTGTCACGGGTGATCCTCCCTCTCATCTTTACTACTCTATACACCACAAAACTATTATTTTACATACAAACAATCATGTGTTTATTATAACATGCTTTTCACTTTTATGGGAAAAAAGATAGTTTTTTGATAGATTTTGAACAGGTTGGAAATCACATGACAGGCGTTATTTCTTATATGACAAATATACAGGTGTTACAATTACCACCATGAAAATAGAATACCTGTAAGCGGTGACAACACGATCATGATCATGGAAAATGTAAAAGATTCCATAGAGATCAATGTTGCCCTCTGTTCCGAAGGGAACATATTCTGAAGTATCGTATTTGTTCTTACCTGTAATGCATCATCACTAAATGCCGCAATAAATCCACCTAATGTCATAATCACATAATTACCAGAATGTTCCACTGCTATACCAAGAAGAACAAGGAATCCGGTTAATACAAATACTGTTCTGTACCGTAAACGATCACACAACAGAATCACCCTTGCTCCAAGGATTCCTCCAAGTTCCATAATAAAGAGTGCCATTCCAAGCAAGGCATTTGGGATTCCACTCTCCGGCAGCTTAGCCTGTAAGAAAAATAACAGTAAAATATCCCCTGCTCCTACCAGCGAATTTACCAACATCAAAACTATTGCTCTCCTTGCATCCTTTAGAAACTGAATACTTTCCCACCAGCAGTCAACCAATGCACGGACAATTGTATTTGCCTTATGATCCCTGTGTTCTCTATGTTCCCATATTCTATTTAAAACAAATATCTGAACCAGACACATTAAAATATCCGTTCCATATGCGGCTCTATAACCAATGTATAACGCAAATCCTGCACACAAAGTTGATATTCCATTACACAAACGGTATATACTCAACTGATCTGATTCATATTTTGCATAATAGGATTCTTCTCCATAGATTTTTAAAGAATCATATGCTAAAGCATCTCCCGATCCTGATGAAAAATTGTAACTCATCGCATGAAGTGCAATAGACAGACATATCGTAAACAAATTCCCTGATGCGATCATAACAACATTTGCAATCATTCGTAAAATACTGCTCACAATCAACATATTTTTTCTTCCAAATACATCCGCAAATATTCCTGACGGTATCTCAAAAATAATGCTGGTTACATGAAAGACCGTTTCCACAAAACCTATTTCGACCAAACTATATCCTCTGGCAGCCAATATTGCCACCCAAGCCCCTGTTAAAGATAAATTTCCAAGGACGGATGATGTGTATAAATATCCTATTTGTTTTCTAATTGTGTTCATAAAAAAATCTCCTTATCTATTTTTCTTAAATGGATAAGGAGATAGTGTACTTTTTTATTACGTTTTATATCATTGTTCTGATATATGACTTGTTCTAAAAAAAGGCGCACTATCCCCGTAAGGAACACATGTATAACCTTTTTTCAGTTGTAGATTTGTCATTTTCCAGAACATAATCTTAATCCTTTCAATATCAACTCATAGAATTGTACGGTTAGGATAGCATATCCTGCCTTCATTTGCAAGGGTATAAAAACTCACTTTATTCGCAGCATTACCGAAAACTGCTTATCTTTTACCTCTGCTGAAACCACATGCCCCAGCTTATCGGCCAGGCATTTTACAACATATAAACCAAGTCCTGCGCCTTCCTCCCGGCGGGAATTGCCACGGTAGAAGGCGTCAAATACATGGTCGATATCGATCTCATTGTCAGCCTCTATGTCATTCGTGAATGTAATGGATACTCCGTCCGCATCCTGTTGTAAGCAGACGCTGATTCTGGTATCCGCATATTTTCTGGCATTAGAAAAGAAATTTGTAAATATCCGGTTCAGCACTTTCTCGTTGCTCTGAACCCAGACTACACTTTCCGGTATGTCAAATGCTGCCTGAATCCCGGACTCCTGAATCCATTCATACTGCTCCAGCACAAGTGCTGTCAAAGTTCTTGCCACATCTATATTCCTGATGTCAATGGCTTCATCCTTTGCCTCTGCATAAGATACCTCAAAAAATGCATCCGACAACACACGGAGATACTCTGTCTTTGCGATCGCGATATCCAGATATTCCATATCCCGGTCGTCTATGCGTCCACCTTTTTTCATCAACTGCAGATATCCTTTTACTGCTGTAAGGGGTGTTCTGAAATCATGAGAAATGCCTGCGATCACATTTTTCAGTCTGGTTCTGTCCTGCTCCAGCGCACGGTTTCTCTCCTTGATCTGATCCGAATAATCATTTAACGCTTTTGCAAGAGCTACGATGTCACGATCAAAATATTCCACATGGATCTCCTGATCCACTCCTCCATGCAAGCGTTTCTGAAGCTTGGCTGCAAATATCCGCATCTGTCTTTTATATTGTATCAAACGTATAAAAAGGACTGCTGCCAGTAAAAGCAACAGTCCTGAAATTATGATATACCATTTATCCATGTATACAAATTCTCCTCAGGCTATCAAAGATCCAACACCCTAATTGAACCATCTTTTCTTATAGCTATTATATGATAACACATATGATTTCTATGTATTCCCGGTCGTCATATTTCTTTATCTTTGTCCGGTTTCCGCCATATATTCACAGATGAGATGATTGATCTCTCTGTCATCTTCAATCACAAGTAGCTTTGGCATATTGTTTCTCCATAAATCGTTAGTTTTTACATCTAAGCTCTACGCACACAACCTCCGGATAATTGAACAGGCGAACCGGAATTATGCTGTTGCCAAGTCCCCTGCTGACTATCATTTCTGTATCTGCGCGGTTATATTTTCCTGATGTGTATTCCGGTAAAAATCCCTGATCGGGTGCAACGATTCCCCCGACAAATGGAAGTCTGATCTGTCCTCCATGTGCATGTCCGGTCAAGACAAGATCAGCTCCGGCATTTGCATAGTTCTGAAGGTACTGTGGCTCATGCGCAAGTACGATGGATAATTCATTTTTCTGCTCCTGAAGCAGATTCTTTAATGTCTCATCACTTAAGTGCTGATCATCTAACCCTGCCAACATAAAAGAGGAATCCCCTTTTTCAATGCAGACGGCTTCATCATCCAGATCACATGCTCCGGCAGCAAGAATCCCCTGCATCATCTGTTCATTTTCCGATGGCTCAAGCCAATATTCATGGTTGCCGGTCACATAATATACCGGTGCGATCTTCACTGCTTCTTTCACAAATGCTACCGCACGTTCCACATTTGTATGATTAGAATCCACCAGATCCCCGGTAATAACAATGATATCCGGCGAACAGCTTCGTATGGTTTCTAACAGCTTCTTATTCTCTTTTCCAAATTCAGCGTTGTGTAGATCCGATATCTGTACGATCCGGTATCCATCGAGATCTGCGCCAAGCTTTTCTGATTCATATGTATATGTGGTAATTACCAGATGCTTATTCTGAAACAGGCAAAACGGAATCAAAATAATGATTATAAGCATCAGAATGATAATCTTTTTGTGTGGTATTTTTTTCATCTTCATCTATTCACGGTCACAAATAACCGCTCCCATCTTTTATCTATCGTCTTTACCCTGCGATACTTCCTGCCTATAATATTTTGATACAAAAAATAACGCACGGCAAATTTTATTCCTCTTATAGGATATAAAATCATTTGTCGTGCGTCAAATAAATAATTATGAATATGATGATAAAAACTGCTTTGTACGTTCCTGCTCCGGATTGTCAAATACCTCTTCCGGTCTGCCCTGCTCAAGTATATATCCATCATCCATGAATATAACCTGACTGGCTACGTCTCTTGCAAATGCCATCTCATGAGTGACAATTATCATCGTTGTCTTTTTATCTGCAAGATTTCTGAGAACCTTCAGCACTTCGCCGGTAAGCTCCGGATCAAGAGCTGATGTCGGTTCATCAAAACACAGGATATCCGGCTGCATAGCAAGTGCTCTTGCGATCGCAACTCGCTGACACTGCCCGCCTGATAACTGATGTGGATAATTGTTCATCCGGTCTCCTAGTCCCATCTGACGCAGAAGATCTTCGCCCTGTACTCTTATCTCATCCAGTATGTTCTTTTTATTTGCCTTATAGTCCGGTCTTTCCTTTGCCAGAAGCTCCCTTGCCAGCATAACATTCTGAAGTGCTGTGTACTGCGGGAACAGATTAAATGACTGAAATACCAGTCCAAAGTGCAACCGTTTCTTCCGAACCTCCGACTCCTTAAGTGTCTCCGGCTTATCCGTATCGAGAAGGATCTCATTATTTACACGGATAATTCCGTTATCCGGCATTTCAAGGAAATTCAGGCAGCGAAGCAATGTAGTCTTACCACTTCCTGATGATCCTATGATCGACAGAACCTCTCCCTGCTCTAATGAGAAGCTGATATCCTTAAGTACATCGGTCTTACCAAACTTCTTTTTTATATGTTCAACCTCTAATATCGCCATACAGCTCCTCCTCTATCTGAAGAAATCCAGTTTCTTCTCTAATTTTCCAAGTAAAACAGTAAGTACACCATTCCAGATCAGATAATAGAATGCGCAGAAGAACAATGGCCATATCGCACCTGAGATTCCCTGTGAACCTTTCATGAACGCCTGTCCTGCCCAGATAATCTCCTGCAACGCAATGATACGTGCAAGTGATGTATCCTTAACCAGCGTAATGATCTCGTTGGACATTGCAGGTACGATCTTCTTTATCATCTGAAGAAGCTTAACCTTGAAGAATATCTGTTTTGGAGTCATACCAAGCACCAGACCTGCTTCCTCCTGTCCAACAGGAATTCCCTGAATTCCTCCACGATATATCTCTGAAAAATAGCAGGCATAATTCACGATGAACGATACCGATGCTGCCACGAATCTTCCGCCTTCGCCACCGCCCCAGATCGGGTTATGGAATACAAGTCCCGGAAAATAATAGATGATAAGCATCTGGATCATCAGAGGTGTGCCTCGAACGATCCACACGATAAATTTCATAAGATAGCTGAGTGGCTTAAACTTTGACATAGAGCCAAATGCTATTAAAAGTCCCAGTGGAAATGCACCAAGCAAGGTCACAAAGAACAATTTTAAAGTTTGAATAAATCCTGTATTAAGCGCCCCAAGTACAATTGGGAGCTGTTCAAAAAACAAATCCATAATAATTTTCTCTCTAAGTAATAATCAAAATAACCGTCTTATAGTCTGTTAATTACTCTGTAAGTGCTGCCTGTACCTTGTACTTCTCTGCACATTTCTCCATAGATCCATCAGCCTTGCTGTCTTTGAAAAACTTGTTAAGCTCTGCTGCAAGATCAGAATCTTTTCTGAAACCTACACCATATTCCTCACTGTTAAGGCCTACTGTATATGTAAGATTTGCATAGCCTGTGCCTTCACCTACCATAGCTGCTGCCATAAGGGAATCGATAATTGCTGCATCAGATGTTCCTGCTGCAACTTCCATAAGTGCATCTGACTGTGCCTTCACTGCTGTATAATTAAGTCCAAGTTCCTTTGCCTGATCTTCTCCGGCACTTCCTGCTTCTACAGCAAATGTAAGTTCCTTAATGCTGTCTACTGTCTGGTACTGATCTGCCTTGTCCTGTGGCACGATTACTACCTGTGCATTGTTGCAGTATGCATCAGAACATGCCATTGAACTTGTAACCTCGTCTGTAAGTGTCATACCGTTCCATACACAGTCGATTGTCTTACCATCAAGCTCCATGATCTTGTTGTCCCAGTCTATCTCTACGAATTCTGCTTTCACGCCGATGCTCTCAGCAAATGCGGATGCCATGTCTGCATCAAATCCAATCCAGTTACCTGAATCGTCTTTGTAATCCATTGGTGCGAAATCTGTAACACCAACAACAAGAGTTCCCTTTTCCTTTACGTATTCCAGATCACTCTTTGAGTCATTTGATGAATCCTTCTTTCCACAGCCAACCATAGAAAGTCCCATTACTGCTACTAAAACCAGTGCTACTAACTTTTTCATGATTATTTCCTCCTGAATATAATTAAAAGATATATGTCTGCCCCTTCCGGGCGCAACACGATAACATAGTAACAGTTTATCATAATAAAGTCAAACGTAATCTTATGGTTTTTATGAATTGTGCTCCAACCACTGTATCCATCTCCCAGTGTCCAAATTCTTCACGGAATAAAACATCATCCGGTCGCTTCTCTATGCTATCTCCCCTAGATGCTCGCTTTTGTACTGCAACCTTTCTTTTTCTTACTTCCTCTAACCGGCAAGTTCTGAATTGTAACATTCAGAAATACTCCCTTGTGAACTACCCATTGACTTAAGACAATGGGTAGTTCACTACAAACTTGCAGACAGAGGAAAACAACTTGTAAAGATAGATAAGTGGTATCCGTCAAGCCAGATCTGTCATTTTTGCGGAGCATTGCACAAGGAAATGAAAAATCTGAACATCAGAGTATTTACCTGTAACTGCGGTTATAAGTGTGACCGTGATCACAATGCAGCCAAAAATATAAGAGATGAAGGAATCAGACTTATCACAGTTCTGAACAAATTTATCAAAAGATACCTTTCCTTTTGTTCGTGAACTACATTGGTAATTGAATTACCGAGGATTCCCGCTTTTTATCCTAAAATGGTTGTATATGAAAGATAATAAACTCCATTATACAGACGTTCTATCTTGCCTTCATCTGTAAGCTTCTTCATCTCCTGTCTCACAGACTCCTTAGATTTTCCAGGAAGTTCTGACAAGAAAATAGGCTCATCCTTTTTGTAATTAGTTATAATGTAATCGTATAACATATAGAACCTCCTTTACTAAATTAGCATATAAACTGCTCATTTAACCTGGGAGTTTTCTCTCTTTATAATAACATGATTTTTTCTTCAATTTGCTTAATTACTTCTTTAAAGACTTCATCATTCTGCCCTGTTGGATCGGGTAAGCCCCAGTTATCATCAAAATCCTTGCCAATATACGGACATCCCACATCACATCCCATTGAAATAGCAATATCAGGTGTCGGAATTTTATCATAAGTTTTACTAAACTGTTTTTCTTCCATATCAATCCCGTATAACTCTTTCATCAGTCTGACCGCATCCTGGTTTATCTGTAGTTTAGTCTCTGTTCCACAGGAATAGCACTCAAAATCATTGCCTCTCAAATGATTGCCCAATGCCTCAGCTATCTGGCTCCTGCATGAATTATGAACACAAACAAACGCGATTTTCTTCTTTTCCATTATCCTCTGACCTCTTTGAGAATCTTAATAACCTCTTCTTTCTTTAATACTTTGCCAATCTTTCCTTTTGTGTTAATGTGGGAGAGTCAATATCTACGGCACTTGCATTTCTTACAAAATCCTCCACATAATTTTCTAAATGCATTTTTTCTATGAAGGTACCACCAGCTACTGCAATCACAAGTCCGAACACAACATATACCACTGCAATTTTTCCGCCATAGGTTTTGGCAATATCGAAGTATTCATTTTGCGGGTCAATAACGATAATCTCATCATTACCGGATAAGAATACGCTGCCCATTTCCATCTTACAGAAGAAGGACTTACCGGAACCCGACACACCGAATACAAATCCGTTACCATTGATAAGCTTCTTACGTTTTCCCACATTGATGTTCTTACCTTCCTTTCTGCGTTACGCTTTCCTCATGGATTTACGCACCACACCAGGAACAACCCGGCCGGTGCCCGGATTGCTCCCTAAAAGGAAGTCAATCAAATAATAATGCTTACACTGACATATACTACTAATAGATTTCCATTGACTATATAACAAAATTTGTGTATAATTTTGTTATCAAAAGGAGGTGTTTATATGCCAACTATTAAATCAAGTGCAGATTTGAGAAACAATTATAATGAAATCTCAACATTCTGCCACACTTATACGGAACCGGTTTTCATCACCAAAAATGGTAAAGGCGACCTTGCTGTCATGAGCATAGAAGCCTATGAGGAAATGACCAGCCGTTTTGAATTATATGGTCTGATAAAAGAAGGACTTGATGATGCTGCCAATGGCAATATCCGTCCATTCTCTGAAGCTATGTCATCTATCAGGGAGAAACGCAAACGATGAATTACAACATTCACATCACAGCCGCCGCTGAAAGAGACTTAATTCGTGCCGCAGACCACATTGAATTTGTTTTGAAGAACCCAAAGGCTGCTGATGACTTACTTGACGAAGCAGAAAAACAGATAAATTCTCTTTCCGATTTTCCTGAGAAATTCCGGTTAGTAGATGATCCTGTTCTTGCTTCATGGGGTATTCGTTTTGTCATAGTAAATGGCTATCTTGCTTTTTACACTATTTCTGAAGAAGAAAACCGAGTTATCGTTGTTCGTTTTCTCTTTCAAAAAAGCAACTGGAATGCCATTCTTCGCCAGGGTTTTTCTCTGGTATAGAGAACCTGAAAACTCATCAGGTTCTCTTTTTTTATCTCGTTGCCTTAAAGATGGCAATTCCTGCCACCGCTGCAACTACTGCTGCAATCATTCCAAGCAGA
This sequence comes from Clostridium sp. BIOML-A1, assembly GCF_009874105.1. Classification (NCBI taxonomy): domain Bacteria; kingdom Bacillati; phylum Bacillota; class Clostridia; order Eubacteriales; family Clostridiaceae; genus Clostridium; species Clostridium sp. BIOML-A1. The sequence continues at coordinate 80,649 of NZ_WWTL01000014.1, forward strand.
ATGTTTCTCGTCTTTTTCTTCATAGTCTCAAATTCCTCCTTATTCTTAGTCTGGTCAGAAGCTTTTGTATCAACATCCGCTTTGCGGTAAGTCCCATTGCCACAGACTCCTGATAACGGTCAATGTCCTTATTGATTTCAATTACCAATTACCTCACCTCGCCTTCTCCTTTACATAGATTTAGCCGCCTGCGATGTTTTTGGCAAGACATCATGATATTGAATGTGTTCGAGATCAGGGTCACTGCCAGAAAGGTCTTAAAAACCCATTTGAAAAATGTCCATGTCTCGAAATTTGCCAGATTGTTATGCTCGATGATCATGCTCTTGAGCCAATCTGTGATCTGTTCAAGGATACTCTGCATGAGCCGCCTCCTTCCTTACGCAAACACGCCGAACAGCTTCGCCATCCGGGACAGAAGCATGAACAGCTGCGAGAAAAGAGACAGTGCCGATACAGTTGTAGTAAGAAACGCCATAGATTTGTCCTCCTGCAACTGGTCCGGCCTCTCAGCCGGTGCGATTCTAAACTGCGGTTCTGCGTCATACTTCCAACATGTGCACCTGCCGGAGAGCGCAGAAAATAGCCAGGTCTCCAATTTCAATCAGAAACCTGGCTATGTAAAAAGGACGGCTCACCGCCGCCCTCATCGTTAATATTCAGTGCTCAATAGAAAATCTGCAATGTGCATACTCTTAATGCCTTGGTAATTGCCTCCGGCAAATTCATCGGTTCTCAAAACATACTTCGGATAGTTATCCCGGATTTCCAGCAGTCGTTCATACTCACGCTTTTCTGTCTTCTCGGATTTGATCTCCTGCGTGACCTGCACATACAACCGGTCATTTTGCTTCTGCGCCACAAAATCGACCTCACCGTCCGGTGTATAGCCCAGCACACTGTAACGCGAAGCAGTATCGGCAAGATAAAACTTCTCCTGTGTTTTCAGAATCTCCTCCTAATATATAATGACATTTTAGCATCTGCTTCCAATGTTTGCAATGCAAGTCAATAGAAGATTTAGGGGTTCATTTCGTGGTGTGCTATGATGTGCAATTTCGATTCATTTGTAGGTACAGAGGAACTGGGACATCTGGAGATCATTGCCACGATTATCTACCAGCTTACCTGCCGGTTGTCAATCGAAGAGATTAAGGCATCAGGCTTTGACAAATACTATATCGACCATACGCTTGGAATCTGGCCGCAGGCAGCAGGCGGCGTTCCATTTAATGCCTGCGAATTCCAGAGTAAAGGCGATCCGATCACGGATCTTTTCGAAGATATGGCAGCAGAGCAGAAAGCCCGCTCGACTTATGACAATATCCTGCGTCTCCTTTCGTTTGATACTTTTTCATTTCAAAAAAATAACAGCCAGAATGTTATTTCTAGCACTCTGACTGTTATCTGTTATTTAAATCTTACTTTCTAGCACCGCACTTACTGCATTCCTGATGCGTTTTTGCTGGATGATGGATGGTGTCAACCTGAACTTCCTGGTAGTCGAAGTCGTCTGTATCATAGATAGTGACTGCACATCTTCCATGTGGGTCTGGTTCTGGGCAATCTGGAAAACAGCTTGTACAATGCATTGCACACCATCTCTGCTTTGCACATGGGTCTGCCAGCTCATCACACTGTGTGCCATCTGGCCAGTACCAGTGCGTACCAATGTATACTTCCTTTGTCACATATACAGATTCGTCCCAGGCTTCTTTGTCTGTGATTGTTACCCAGTTATGGCGGTGTTTTGCACCTTTTTTCTTTAGCGTCACTACATCCGACCATTTCCCATAACTGGTAGTCTTTCCTCTTTTGCGATATGCACGAACTTTTACCTGATAAGTAGCACTAGCTTTTACTGTCAATTTGTAAGTCGTCTTTTTGATCTTTTTCAGTGTGTATTTTTTCGCACTTTTCGTCTTATAAGCTATCTGGTATCCTGTGACTTTATTTACCTTTTTTACTTTTATTGTGATGGTTTTGTTGCGGTTCGTTCTGGATATGGAACGAATCGTGACTTTGGCAGGTCTTTTCACAGTTGCCGCTTCTGAGGTGTGGGTCGGTACTGTCACCGCAGTTATGACCATTACCATCGTAAGTATGATAGCTATTATTCGTTTTCTGATTGTACTTTGATGATTCATATGATGTCTCCTAAAAGGGTAGTGCATGATTGATAGTTGCTTTTATAATGTAAGAGGCGGCAGCACTTTTTGCTGTCGCCCCTTAGCTGCCTAAAAGCAAAGACAGGCGGGGCTGTCAATAGCGGACGTAGCCCGTTCATTTTACTGTGGACTAATATGTGTTGCATTTTTTTGCTTTCTTAATTCTGTTCCCACTAACACAATAGATAGCACAAACGCTGAAAAATCAGAAACAGGCCCCGCTAGCAATACTCCCATAATTCCGAAACGAAGCGGGAGCAGCAGGGTAAGCGGAATCAACAAAAAGGTCTGCCTTGTTAATGCCAACAGAGCACCTTTTAACGCTTTTCCTATTGCGGTAAAAAAGCTGGAAGAAAGCAACTGCACACCATTTACCAACACCATGAAAAGATAGGTACGCATGAACAAAACAGCAAATTCAAAATACAGCTCGTCCCCGTCTCCGAATAGTGAAATGATAGATTGCGGGAAAAATTGAAATGCGATAAAAGCAATAGTGGAAACAACAAAATTCCACTTTATTGCAAGCATGTAAGTCTCCCGTACCCGATGATATTGCCTTGCTCCATAGTTGAAACCGATAATCGGCTGTGTCCCTTGCGAGATTCCTACAACAATCGCAAGGATTATGGCATTTGTTTTCATAACAATTCCGCAAGCTGCCAAGGGAATATCCGTTCCATATTTTGTTAATGCGCCGTAATAAGTCAACGAATTGTACTGAATGATTTGAATCACGGTAACTGCAATCTGATTTGAGCTGCTGCTTATCCCCATGCTGCAAATTTTCAGGCTTTCTTTAATGTCAAATAAAAACGACTCTTTTTCAAAATGGATTGTTTGGAAACGCCATAGATAACGGAGTGCGAGTATGAAAGAAAAAATTTGCCCAATAACCGTTGCCCAAGCTCCGCCTGCAATTCCCCAATCGCAAACAAAAATAAAAATGGGGTCAAGAATGGTATTGATAATAGCTCCCACAACCATGCAGACCATTGAATACTTTGGTTTTCCATCTGCTCGAATCAAATTGCTCATACCATTCGTTACAATAAGAAACGGCATTCCAATCAATGTTATGCTGGCATACTGCTTTGCATATGGAAATACATCTGTCGTTGCCCCAAATGCCTTTAAGAGCAAAGACAGAAAAGCTTCACCAACCAACAAATAAATAATTCCGAAAATCCCCATCAGAACAATACCATTTCCCGCTGCTTTGGCGGCAGCTTTCGGCTCTTTGCGTCCAAGACAGAGGGAAACACGGGAAGCACTGCCAATTCCAACCAGCAGTGCAATAGCAAGGCAGATGGTAGAGAACGGGTAGGCAACATTGGTTGCTGCATTTCCCAGATAACCGACCCCTTGACCAATAAAAATCTGATCCACAATATTGTAGATTGAGCCGATAAGAGACGCCACAATACTGGGACCAGCAAAATTTTTCAACAGCTTTGGAATTTTTTCATAGCCCAGAGGATTTTCAGTCATTGAACTCCTCCCCCTTTCTCTCTATATGGAGTTCCGATGTGATATTTCTGCCCGCCTGTATTAAGAAATCCATAAAAAGGTTCTGCTCGGATTCGCTCATACCCTGCAATAAAAGAGCTTCTGTCTTTTCGCATATCATCTGTATCTCGTCAATAATAGACAATGCTCTTTCTGTAGGATACAATTTACATGTCCGCTTATCCTTATCATTGGGAGAACGTGTAATCATTCCCTGCTTTTCCAATGTCGCAACCGTCCGTACAATATTGCTTGGATGAACATAGAACATATTCAACAAAGAATCTTGTAGAATACCGGGCGAACGACAGATTTTGATTAAGAACATATATTGACTGTTGTTAATTCCATAGGGAGCAAGTTGCTTGTCCAAATAGATTTTGTAAAATCGGTCTGTTACGGAAAGCCATTTTAATAGTTGCATAGATATATACCTCCAATCAGAACATATTATACATCAATATGCGTGCGCACGCAAGTTTTTTTCTGCCAACAAATATTTCCAAATTAAGGTATTGAATCCTTATCGTGTTTTTGTAGATAGGTATGAGAGGGATTCCGTAGTAGTCGGCATTGTGGGAATGTGTATAACTGGCTGTCTTATGGAGTTGTGGGTAACTCTGTTTGCAGAATGTGGGAAAGCTGCACTTTAGCTTTTCCATGTTCTGTGAATAGAGTTATCCATGATTCCATAGCCTGTTATGCACATTTCCACAATGCTTGTCTTTTGGTCTTTGTTTTCTTTGGTTCGGAATAGTGTGGTGCTGGCGGTCTATCTCTTGTTTTCGGTTGCTTGCTTCTTTACCGTACATGAGCATTGGCACCAGGGTTGTCGTTGCCGTAGCCCTCCAGCAGGTTGATTGCTCCCCAGATACCGAGACCGGCACCCAGTGCGATGACGAGGGTCTGAAGAACAGTTACTGCGCTGTTGAAAAATGCCATAAGCCATGACAACTGATACATTCATAGCGTAACGATATGGACAGGACATTTATTGAGCCCTGTCCTTCTTATATGTTGTATAACGTTTTAATCAGTGCTACAATAAAGAAAATTTGAATTTAACGCACATCTAAAAAACGAGAATTCACAAAAACGTAGCCATAAAATGGTGATGAACGGACGTATAACTTATGAGTAAAAAAGTATTTGTTTTGGTACACGATTACTGGCATCACGATGATTCCATCAAGCCTA
>NZ_WWTL01000015.1:0-68665 GCF_009874105.1 Clostridium sp. BIOML-A1
CATTGATGCTGAAATACACTCTTTCCATTACGCCACCTCCAAATACTCACCGATTTTCTCAATGTCCAGCTTTACTACCGGATATGTGCAGTAACCGCTTCTTACCATTCTGCCGGTAGCCTGCCCGAAACCGTGTTGCTTGATAAACTCCATCGCCCAAGGGCAATTATTCGTGTCGATCACTGTCTCGTCCTCTGCAAGTCCGCTTCCTGCGATGCATACCGTGATTCTTGCAATAGGTCCGTCCTCGTTGTTCCAAATCTCGATTGCCCTGCTGTTATCTGCCTGGTATCTTGCTACCTGCAGGAAGCAATCCTTATACACTGCCCATTCTGTCTTAACCTCTAATAATGCCATAGCCTTACGCCTCCTTCTTTGATTCTCTAATCTGCTTTGTCTTGATCACACCGTCAACAATGCTCTGCAGCTCTCTTGCTGTCAGCCCTGCGTAGTTATTCATATCAACCTCTTCCTGGCTGATCCCGGCTTTTTCCAGCTGTCTCTGAAAATAACCCATATTGCCGTCGTAGTCGTACACCTGCTCACCTCCTATGCTGCTCCTAAAATTCTCTCTACGTCTGATCTTCTCTGACGCATCATCAACATTGCCGTCACTTTGTCAATCTGACCGGAAGTGAGGTTTACGATGAAATCTGCCACCTGGTTGTGCATCTTATACACTTCCTGGTACAATCTGTCTGCCTCAGCCTCGTAGTTGTCTGACTTTTCCATATCCAAGTGTTCTTCTTCCATCCAATACTCTGACTGGTTCTCGGCTTCTTCCATTTCAGCCTCTAAAACTCTTAACTTCTTCAATACTTCCTTCATACAAATACGCTCCTTTCAAATTTGCGAACTGTGTTTCACGTGAAACACTCATTTGCGAGTTCTTTAGGTAAAAAAATTTCTATGCCGCCTCTCTAATGTCGATCAGTTTGTCTATCCCTGTGTAAACGCAGTCACCAGTTGTAAATACCAAGCCATCCCATCTTACATACTTAACTGTCTCTACCTTGTTGCCTGCTTCGTAAGGCGTGTGCCACTCTACAACCACTGTCTTTCCATCCGCAAGCATCTTTTCTATCTTCTCAACATCTACCATTCTAAAAACCTTCATACCGACTACCTCCATCGCTTTAAGTATTGTTTGATTATGTATATATTATACTTCGCAACTGCGTATTTGTCAATAGGTTTACTTCTAATTTGCGTATTTTGTTAAAGTTTTTTTACAACAATCTCGTAACCGAGAGCTGCTACCATCTTTGAGAAACTATCGTATCTCATACTCTTAGCGTTTCGGTTGAGAGACTGGCTGATGTTCTGTCTCGTAATCCCCATTCTGTCCGCTAAATCCTGCTGGGTCATTTTCTCTTCGTCCAGGATGCAGCGGATCGTCTCCTCTGCATTCGCCGCTTTAATCTCCATCTATTTTCTCCTTTTCTTCTGTCTGACTGTTACTCTTGCCTTCGCTACCAACGTACCGGTCTTTGTTCTTTCCGGATCAGTAAACCTTAACTGACTTCTGTTCATTTCCAGGTTTTCTTCATTGTCTATCAGCACCAGGTTCTCTATGTTGCAGTTGTCCTTATTTCCGTCCAGGAATGATACCATCTTACCTTCGGGAACCGGTCCGTTGTGTTCTTCCCATACTGCCCTGTGGACAAACTCGAACCGCTCCCATTGTTGACCGATTTCTTTAACCTTTCGGATAAGATAGCCGTCTGTCGTATGTGTGTACTCTCCTACTTCCATGTGGTTTGCCGGGACATGACCTTTCTTAAACATCGTTGCCCTGCACTTCTCATATTGTTCCTGACTCATTGGCTTTCCTTTATTTGCCGGAACGTGTCCTTTTTCAAACCGGCAGTCAACACCGCTGATAATGTCGTGGTTCTTCTTGTATGCCCTGCACTGTTTCTCACTGAACTCTATTCCGAAATGCGCTGACACCAGTTCTGCAATTTCTTTTGTCTTTCTCCCTACCGCAATGCTCCGAATGTAACTTTCCATTCCCTTCGGATATTTTAGTGAGTACCCTTTTGGAACCCCGCCGGTAGTGCCGCTCTTTATGCCATACCGGTTCTTCGCACCCTTTATCGCCGCATCGGAAAATACCATTCCGTACTTCTTATCGAACCTCTGTTGATTTATCAGCTCTGTAACCTGTTTTGTGGTTCTGCCTGGAACATTATCACGCAGCCAGGCGATCACTTCTTCGGGCCAGCCTCTCATTTATGGTTCGCCCCCCCCCTCGCATGAACTTCGAGCATTTCCGGAACCGCCTTCTGTCTTTCGTACCCATACTCGTCCATGTGCTTCATCGCTTTGTACTGCAGCTCTCCGTTTTTGATAATCTGCTCGCTAATGTCGCATATAGCGTCGGTTCTCTTTAACTCGCTTTCCAGCTCTTCTCCTGTCAGATCATCGTCTCCCAGCTTTTCCAGCTGAGCGAACAGGTGGTTATTCAAGTCTCCTAATGTATTCTTCATATTGTCATCTCCTTCCTTGCTTCGTCTACCGCCAACTCCATCGTTGTATTGAACGGCGTGTTGCAGTCCTCCATCTTATCGAATAATTCGACTGCCTTCTGCAGGAACTCTTCGCTGTCTACCAGTTCCTCGTATTTTTCTTCATCCAGGTTTCCGTTTTCAAGCAACCCCTGCAGATAATTCTTTACATCCTCTGTTCTGTCGTTCTTACTCATTGCTCTGCTGATCTCGCCCATAAGTGCCTCGTTGATTACTGCAGGCTCTTCCGTGATGTAGAACCTTGCGCTGCCGCTGATACCTCCGCTGATTTCGTACCTAGTGTCTGTATGCTCTTCCATCAGAATGCTACCTTCAATGCTCACATACTCCTTTGCCTGGGTGTCTGCTATCTGATCCAGTCTATCAATCAGCTGTTTCTCGTCACTGGAAATCGCAACCACAGTTACTCCAATGTCGTCCGGACATTCCCAGCATCCAGCTAACACAAATAAATTTACTGTTTTATTCATCCTCTGCCTCCTTCCAGTCGCTTGCAATCTCTGCGACCGTTCTCTCCAAAATCTTGAACTTCTCCGGATCAATCCAGCTCGGTATCTCTCCGTTTCTTACTCTTTCCTGGTACCGGTTCAAACACAACTGCTTTACTGGTACTGGTCTGCCTATCTGAACAAACATACCTCTCTGCTTGTCCCAGGCAAATGCTCCGTACTCTACATTCTCGACTGCAGCTTTCATAACCTCTATTGCCGCATCCAGTGCTTCCAGTTCCATAGGACCAGGTGGCACCTCTTCGATGTTCCGGATATTATGCAGGTATGTTTCCAGCACCGCCGCATTTTCTCTATATGTCATATCATCACCTACCATTCAATCGGATATCCGGTCAGATTTTCGCACTGCTCCAACTCTTCTGCGAACATTGATTCATATAACTCCTTCAATTCAGACTTGCCCCTAAAATTGGTGTCCTGCAGATTTATCCAAAAACTGAAATCCTGTTCCGGGTTCAGCCTTCCCAAGTTTCTTCTTAGCTCAAAGTCCGCCTCTGTCATCGGCTCTGCTGGCAAGCTGGCTATCTTTTCCTCTCTCGCCTTGGTAAGAATATATCTGCCTTCTTCAAACACCTGCTGGATGATGTTGTTCATTGTCAGTTCTATGCTTTCTTCTCGCATTCTACCTATCACTGCATACATATCGCATTCCGCATCATCTAATAGTCTCAAATCATCTATTCCACAGTCAAACACTGCTCTTACTAATTCTGTATTCATTCTGCATCCTCCTCTTCTTCCGGATGCCAGTGATACTTGCAATCCGGATTTTCGCATCTACCATTCCACATCGTACTACCACATTCCGGGCAAGTGCTTGCCTCGTATGGTCCTCCGCCTAACATCTGATCCGCTCCTTTCTACAAATACGAGCAGCCGTACCTCTTTCGGAAGGTCTCCCTGCCGCCCTTATGAATAATCTGCTTTACTTCACCTTCTTCCCGATCCGCATCGATTATTCGTGCAAATTCGTCTGCCTTCTGCAGGGCGTATTCTTTTTCCCAGGCCAGCTGTCCGATAATCTTTGACATTCTTTCCGCCATCGGGTTTCCGTGTATTCTCTTTAGGATTTCTCCCATATTGTGACAGTTGTTACATACCGGCACTTTCAATCCGTCCTTCTCGCTCAGCTCTCTACCGGCGGTACCGAACACCAAATGATGCTCAGCTTCCGACGGTCTGCCGCAGATGAAACAGATTTCCGGATAGTCTGTCACTATTACTTTACCCACCGCTTACACCTACTTTCTGTTTCTAGCTCCAACGATTACCAAGAACGCAAATACCACTAATGCTGCCATAGTCTCGCCTCCTTAACCAAAAACCACTGTTCCGAATAGTGCGTACTGGATGATCGCATCACACACGATTGCGTCTGCATTGCAGGTGTCGAATCTGATCTTGCCATCCATCTGTTCTAAGCAGTTGCAGCCAACCGGTGTAATCGCCCACAGCTCTACTCCTTTCTTGAATTTCTCCAAGTCCAGCTCGTAATACTCTGTCTCGTCCTTGTCGAACGGTTCCGGCAGGTGTAATCTCAGTTTTCCGCCTCTTGCGATCTGCTCGCTTCCATATTCTCCGAGATAATCGCCTACAACCTTTGCCTCATCACACCAGTAAGTGATGCCACCCTCCAACGCTCCGCACATAATGTCGTCAATATCTTCCTGGGTAAGTACGATTTCCAATGTTACACTTACCGTTACCTGTTTTTCTTTCTCTTTGCTGCCCATGACTCGCTCTCCTTCTTTTTTATCGCTTTTTCTATCTCTCCGAGTTTTTCATCACTGAGAAACTTAAAATTCACGCCTGCGTCTGTAAACGCTGTAAAAATGCTATCCTGCACCGCCTTGACTGTCGCCCAGTCCGGTTCATCGTCCTGCGTTCTGATACCGAACTGAACCATGTAGTCCTCGATCACGTGCCACAACTCATATTCCAGCTCGTCCACACATCCGAGTGCCGATACGTCCACGACCGCCGGTGCTGTTATTTTCTTTCCGTCTGCCAGTTCCAGGTCTACTGTGTCAATCTCTTCTCCGAACTCACCGCCTTTCTTGTGGTGTGCCAGGATGTCGCCTGCAAAGTCATAGCCTCTGTCGATCATAGCCTCGCTGTTGTCGTCGTACAGTCTGAAACATCCGGCCAGTTCGCCCTTCTCGTGTCTCTGCAGAACTTCTTCCCAGGTCAGCTTTCGCATTCCCAACCAGGTGTAACCCATTATTCATCGCCTCCTTCATAATCTGCCCCGCAATACGGACACTTCGTTACTCCGTAGCAGTTAAACATCTTTCCGCATTCTTTGCAGGTATCTAACTCTCCATTTCTCTGCCAATCTTCCAGCAAGCTACTTACGTGCTGCCAGTCCAGTGCCTCGAAAACTTCCTCTGCCAAATCGTCCTGCTGGTTGCACTCCTGCAGGATGCTGTTTCTCGTGTACACCGTATCGGATAATTCCGGGATGTAACACGGATCATCCGGTCTGTGGTAAAACGCATCTTCGTCTTTGAAGATATGTCCCTGTCCGTAGAACTCACGGACGATCTTCTCGCCTTCTCCGTTTTCATCCGGCGGCGTGTAACTGCCAACCAGTACCGGGATGTTTACTTTCTGCAAGGCCTGCGACAGTTCCAATATCATGCCGTCAATGGCTTCTGCGTCCTTTACAAGCTCCCTTGTGGAAGGAACTCCGCTCGTTCCGCTTCGCTTGGCTTCTATCCACATTTCAATATGCTCGTCGATGTCGAAATCTTCGTAGTAGGATTCCAGGCTGTCCTTGAAACTGTCTGCCTGGTTCTCTTCATCAAAATCAATCGTCATTGAGAAATCTTCGCCTGCAGGTGACGACTGCCCGATTTCAACATAGGTTCTTCTGTTGTCCGGCTCAATGTATGCTTCCCAGTTCCACCCCATTTCTTCTGCCTTGTCGAGAAGCATTTTTAAGCCTCTCGATATGTCCTTGTATTCTTCCATATCCTTATTCCTTCGCATCTGCGTAGTACGCATCAAATGCAATACCGGCATTTACCAGTTTATCTTCCAGGTAATTACCGTAGCACCAACCGTCTCCATCCTCCCAAAAACTGTCCCAGGCTTTCTCTAATACCTCTTTTGCCTTCTCTTCATCATCTTTGCTTACAACAAACACGCAATCCATCCAGTCGTTTAACTGTGACTGCACTCTGATTACGCTTTCCTTTAATACTTCCACGCCAATATTCATTGTGCCTGCTCCTTTCTCAGATATAATAGCAACTGAAATTCCAGTGATGCCCGAACTCATAATACAGACCGTATCTCTCGAATATCTTGTCAAATTCTTTTCTGACCGAAGGAAGGATGCCGTAGTACAGCATCTCACATACCGGCCCTTCAAAACTCATGCTGAGAATGTGTTCCGGATTAACATATTCAAAATGTTTCTCCGGCTGGTCTGCCACTTCGATCAGATGCTCCCTGTCGTTGTAATAATATTCTCCGTTCTCCGGATCGTAACTCGTGTACTTCTTTCCGTTGAAGTAAATATCAACGTCCTGCCATAACCCATGATCCAGCAGAAACTCTCGAATCTCCTTTGCCAGGTTCTCAATCTGCTCTGCTGTCAGCTTTGTCGCTGTGCTCACGCAATCGCCTCCTTTCTAACTCTCTTCTTAACCAGTCGTGCCGGGTACTGCGGCTGGTTCTCTCTGTATTCTTTCAGTCTCTCCCTTGCCTCTTTCCTTGTGTATTCGGTCAAGGTGTACTCCCAGCCGTACCCATAATTTAACTGCAACTCCCAAGTGTCGATTGTCTTTCTCTCGTATGCCATCCTACGCAACCTCCTCTTTCTTCGGCTTTCTACCACGTCTCTTCGGCTTTTCGGCCGGCTTTTCTTCCTTGACCTCTTCTGCAGGTTCCTCGACTACCGGTTCCTCGACTTTCTCTTCGACCACCGGTTCTTCCTTGACTACCGGCTCTGCAGGAAGCATAACATCCAGCTTGTATCTCTTTGTGATGCTCTGAATCATCGTCGCTACCTCTGCGCTTACTTCCTGGATTTCGTCCTCAGTAAGTCCTTCTGTCAAGCTCTCTGTCTCGGTCCAATATCCTGCATTATCCAGGAAATGATTTAATACCTTCTTTGCTCTATCGTGTTTTACATCCCACTTCATATCGTTTACCTCTCTTCCTTTTCTCCGGCGATCAGTGCCAGTACCACTACTCCGTTTATCAAAATTGCCACCAAATTCTTCGCTCTCATACCGTCGTATATGCCGACCATAAAGTTGATGAACAACACCGACTGTAGGAACTGTCTCAATTTCTTCATTGCCAAATCAGCCTCCTTTATGATAGACTTAACAGTTGAGAGGCGGTGTTGCTGCCTCCCGACCGTTAAGGGAACTACTTAATCAATCAAACCTAACCATTTCAGAATTGCCGTAATCACTGACACAATCATGATTACTATGGTGGAGATTATGCTGGCCTGCTTTTCTCTCTTCTGTAATTTAAGGTTTTCGATTTCAAGTAGTTCCTTTTCCTTTGTGGAAAAGTCTTTCTTCTTACCTTTCTTACCCAACTGGTAATTCCTCCTTCCTTCGGATTTAATCAAATTGTTTTGTTTGATTATGGTTATATTATAACTCGCACTTGCGTATTTGTCAATAGATATACTTCTATTTTACGAGTTTTTGCTAAAATGTTTTCGCACTCACGAGAACTTCTGCAATTTCCGGATCATCTGCGCTACCTGGTGCATTACTCCCTATTTTCATTTGCGAGGACCGTAAACCCGCATGGTTGCTTGGTGCATTGTAAGATTTCTTACATGATTTCTTCTAAGGTTTCTACAAGGATTCTTTACTAGATATTAGAGATTAGATAATAGATATTAGAGATAGAATAATATATGCTCATTTGCGTACTCTCAAAAGCGTATTTTATCCACAAATGCGTGTGGATAATGTGGATAATTACACCTCTGAAAACATATAGCTCTATGACTTCGTACACGGTTCGATACCGGCTTTTAGTCTTTAGACATAGGATAGGTACTAAAATCGCCTATCGTGTCTCGGGAACTTTTCGTCAAAATACCCGGTCTGATTTTGGTTATTTTGTATATTGATTTTACCTGCGGTCTTGTTCCGCTTTTCTGCAATAAAAAAAGAGCCTACAACCCCTGCGGATCATAGGCTCCCTTGCTTACTCTGCTGAATTGATGAAATCCTGGCAGTCCAATTCACGGTACGCCTTTTCAAAGGTTTCCTTCGGACTCCATGATACATAACCATCCGGATATTTCACGGCGTACCCAGGTACTCCGTTCTTCTCCTTCGGCTCAGCTTTTACAATTTTCACGCCGATGTAGTTTTTCATAATGCCACCGTTTCCTCCTGTTATTTTACTCTGATGGTGTCTCCTGCGATAATAAGGTTCGGATTCTCAATGCCGTTGAGCTGAGCAATCGCATTGACTGTAGTTCCATACTTCGCTGCAATGCCGGAAAGCGTATCTCCGCTCTTAATGGTGTAATACTTCTTATTTCCGGCGTTGATTGCGTCCTGGACCTCCTGCCATCTACTGCCAAGAATGGTCCTTCTCACTTCATCGTCACCGTACTTATTGGCCCACACTTCGTCTACAAGCTCCTGCACGGATGCTTTGTCGATGTGATTGATCACATCCTGCACTTCATTGTATCTGCTACCGAGAGCCGCCTTTCTTGCGTCACCACCGCCGAACTCGTCTTTCATCGTTCTGTAGAGCAGATCGAGGGTACTGCCTTCCGGTTCTGAAACCTCCGGCTCCTTCGTTTCATCTCCTGCGCTGGCAGAAAATCCGTTGAGTCCTGCCTTCTTGATTTCTGTTTCAAAATCACGATAGCAAAAATCCTGGTCCACAGTTCTTCCGCAGATTGTCTTGTCAGCAATGTAGTTATGCTCTCCTCCGTACTGCCAAATATCGTGAACTGTTACCGGCTCATTTGAAGAATATCTCGCTACCCAATGAGTGAATCTCTGCAGGCGATCATCGTCTACGTGTGCCTGGAAATGCGAATCAGATGTATATACTCCGACAAAATATCCGGCTTTTTCGCACCTGTCACAGAACGCAATTACAATATCCGTAAGGACACCTCTGCTATTGTTAAGCATCTTACCTTCTACGTCGTAGTAGATAGGATATTCAAACTGCTTCCCTGCAATAACTGACAGGAAATGGTCTGCCTCCTGTTCTGCCTCCGTAACAGACTTTGCATTACCGTAATAGTATGCACCTACCGGAAGTCCGATAGCCTTACACTGTGCATAGTAATTTTCAAACTTGCTATCCTTATACTTGCCATCATCTGCGCCTGCAGCCTTGATAATAGCAAATTTCACGTCTCTTTCGTTCCTGGCCTGCTCGATGCTCATATCTCCCTGCCAGTGTGAAACATCAATACCAAATAGTTTTTCCATAGAAAACTCCTCCTTAAATCAAAATAAGGGGCAGCTTTTCAGCCACCCCGATGCGATACCTTTTCAGAACTTACGCTTTGATTAACCTTCCTTTTTTGAGAAGATTAACCATCTTGGTGTTCTGTGCTGCGGTATATGCGTAATTTGTAATTCCATTTGCGGCTGCAATCTTGGCCCGGTGCGCCTTCGATGTATCTTTCTCGCCCACTGCAGCAAGTGCCGTAATGATAGAACCCGATGCCCCTTCATACTTAGGGTAATAGGCGTTTCCACGTCTCGGATTTCCGGAAACAACAACCACCGTGTGTCCTTTGGTCTTTGTGACAAGCACATCGCCGTTGAACAGTTCAGTTTTGGAAGTTACCGCAATCGGTTCCATAAACTGTCCTGTTGCTTTCAATGCCGAAACCTCGGACGCTGTGTTGAAATTTCCCGGATCAAAGCCAGCCTGGATGCAGCACGCTCTCACAAGTGAACTGCAGTCTGCCTCTGTTTTTGCAGAAATCTTTGCGAGCTTTCCGGCTTTTCTCAGCTGTTCGATTACATTGCTTCTGTGTCCCTGGCAATATCCGATATTGTTGTTTCTGCATCCCTGCAGCATAGCTTCCGCAATGGCATTTGCTACCGTGACGCTCTTCGGTCTCAGACAGTACCAGCCTTTTGAATGGACGTAATACGCCTGGGTTGATACCTCGTTTCCAGTCTGATCTCCCGGCTTTCCTCCGGAAATGTGACCGTTCTCGTCAATTCTTGCGCTTCCAACTACTAAACTCATGGTTCTTCCTCCTAACAAAATAGGGCAGTCTTTCGACCGCCCTGTGCTTACAATATGTTCTCAGATTACTCCTCGTCCTCGCTGTTTGAGCCGATGTTGGCTGAATCAGTCAAACCTTCGCCGATGATGTATGCCACCACGGACGCTCCTGCCATAATGAGCGCTGTAACCTGTGTTGCTGTGTTGTCCGTACCGCCAGTAGCCAGGATCATCATAGATACGAATGACGCTACCGCAGTCCACAACTTTCTGCTTGTGAGTTTTCTAACCCAATCAATTTTCTTCATGTTCCTTTACCTCCTGTTATACAATTTGTTTGAGTGCCTGTGCGTTCAGAAAGTCCTTCTGCTCGTGCTTAACCTTCTGAACGTAGTCGAGTGCTGCGTGCATATCTCCATTGCAATGTGCGTCCGGAATCCTCTGCACCGCTCTAGCTGTCGCTTCTCCAAGCGCCAGGGAAGCATTGACGCAGTTTATGATGCAGAGTTCATTCTTCTCTCGGACTCTCTCTCTAGCATCCACTTCCTTTTGTCGCTCTTCACGCTCTGCTTTTTCTTTGTCTGCACGCTTCTGTATGCTCTGCTCTATGAGCCAAAAAAAGAAGCCAGTCAGTGCCGACGGTATGCTCGCTGCCACAATGATTGCCGTCACGTCCACCTTTATCACCTCCTTCCCAAACGCACCGTAATTCCCACGGCACATCCGTAATATCTGCCGCCTTTTCACCCAAAATGGCCTCTATTACTGCATAAAGAATGGCATCCGCACGTGGGTCCTTATCGAACCGGTACAGATGCCACACCAACTGATTATGCAGGTTCAGCAGATTCTCTTCGTCTGCCTCGGTATTGAGCAAGTCTAACTCTACGGCCGCGCTTTCCAGGCGGTCATAGTTGTAAAATTCTGCGTAGGGTATCATGCCTTATACTTACGACCTGTGATTTCCTCGTATTCTTCCTCGGTAATCTTGTCCTTCTTGACAGCGTTCTTTACCATAACCAGGTTCCATCTCTTTGTGTCGTAATAGTCCTTGACTTTGTAGAACCAGTCGCTGTGCTGCACTTCTTCCTGGATCGTCTCCTCTGCAGATGTGTCTACTGCTTCTGTTACTTCTTTAGCCTTTGCCATATTACTCTTCCTCACTTTCTTCGGTGCTGGTTGCTGAGTCTCCTGCTTCCGGGAACTCAATGTCTGCCATCATTGCCAGGTAATCAATCTTGGCATTCTGATCGGCCAGCTCAGCCTTCATGTTCTCGTCAGCTCTCATTTTGGCGACATCGCCGCCGTTCTTCTTTACTTCCATTTGGCTACCTCCATAATGATTTATAATATTTATCCATGCGCTGCAGGAGCTTAAAACTATTGCCCTTGCTGGCATGGTTTCTCCAAGCGTAATAACACTCGTCTACCTTAGCCTTCGTGAGTTCGCCTCTTTTGGCTTTTCTCACCAGCCTTCGTAATATCCGACGTCTTTCTTTGACGTTCTTCGGATCGATTATCATAATAACCTTCCCGGTATCTGTTAGCCGGTACTTGAATCCTAAAAATGTGAAACCGTCTGTAATGCAAAATACCTTCGTTTTCTTCGGGTTGAACTCTAACCCTTTCTCAGCCAATATCTCGCCGATCACCTTTCTGCAGTATTCCAGGTATTCCCTGGAAGGGTGGAACGCAAGCGAATCGTCCATATATCTTCCGAACTCGTCCACATCCAATTCTTCCTTGATTTTGTGGTCGTGATCGTCCAATGCCGATATGCCAACAATCTGAACCATCTGACTTCCTGGGTTATACCCAACATCTCCGGCGTACTGTCCGTCGAGTACATCAATGGCTCGTTTTGCTATTTCCGGTTCCAGCTTTCTTTCCAACATTGCGTTGGTTAAGTCGTGCCGCATATTCGGATAATACCCATGCACATCTATCTGCAGACCGTAAAATTCTGTACCGTACTTCCGGTACATCCTCTGCAGAAATAGTTTCATCCTGTCTCTCGCATCATCGGTACCCTTGCCACGCTGGCAGGCCCAATTATCACGAATGAACGAATTTGTCATTATTGGGTACAGTGCGTTGTCATTCAAACTTCTCTGATAAACGCGGTCTCTGAAACATACACTGATGATTTCTCTTTTCTTCGGCCTGGTTATCGTGAATTTTGCTATCTGCCTTGCCTTGTAGGTTCCATTTTCCAACTGCTCATTGAGCTTGTATGTTTCCTCCAAGCTGTTCAATACATAATGTGCAACGGACTCTTTCCAAATAACTCCTTTCTTGCACTTGTGCATCGAATCATATAAGGCTTCAAAGCCGATTACTTCTTCCATATCCATAAAACTTATAGATAGGTCCATAGCGTTGACAGCGGGTAACAGTCGTTCTCCGGCTGACCGCATCGCTACAGTGTTGTTCGCCTTACGGCCGGATGCAGGCTCCTTGTGTTTGATTGGTTGGAGCGCCATTCTTACGGAATAGCCTTTATGTCCTTAATACCACACAAGCCGGGGCGCAGCGATTGGCCCAGTTCGCGTTGTTGTTGTTGACGTTGCCGCTAGAGTTCACGTACCACGTATTGTACGAATTGCCACGATTAGCCGAGCGCAAGCGGACGTTCTGCGTTTAGCCTACATCCGTATAATAAAAACTACTCCGCAATTTGGGAGTAGCGTTTACTATCACTTTCATTCCAACTGCGGATCATGCCTCGAACCTTCAAAACCTTACCGGTCCAAAACTTGACTCGCTTATTTTTGAGATGAAACGAGGATTTCGCAATTCCGATCAGAGCTAGGAGTCTATTGCATTCCCTGGCCGCACGAAGTTGAAGCTCCCTGCGGGCTCTCCAATCATCTTTCGTCGTTACCCTAACATTGTTGGCATCCCAAGCATCGATGTAGATACTCTTTGCAGTCTCGATAATGTCGTCGGTAACTTGTCTTTGGTATTCCGGAAGAAAAATTTTCTCGTTCTTCGTGATTCTGAGAGTGTAAGTTACTAAGTCCAACGCCTGCACGAATACTTCCAGTCTGCTTTCTCTTCTTTCTCCAACTGGTACTGACACGCTATGTTCCTCCTTTCTCTGAAATTATACCCGGCATCCGTGGGTGCCGGGATTTACTGATTGCTGATTAGCAGAAATCACAAGCCGGGGCGCAGCGATTGGCCCAGTTCGCGCTGTTGTAGTAGACGTAGCCGCTAGAGTTCACGTACCACGTATTGCACGAATAGCCAAGATGAGCCGAGCGCAAGCGGACGGTCTGCGGTGAAGTGTGATTCTCAATCGCAAATGTACGAATCTGAGGGTATGTCTGATACTGCTTCATCTTCGTTGTCATGTTGGACGCTCTCTTCCAATAGTCCCATGTGGTGCCTTCGCCAGCGAGCTGAGGCTCAATAGACATCTGCTCCAACGCAGGCAGATAGATTTTGTCATACGTTGTTTCGAGCGGATCAACTGAGTTGCTGCTCGTAGCGTCTGTAATAGTATTGAGCGCTGTTACAACCTTTGTCGGTCTGAGGACTTCAAGGAAATCTGCGTCAAAACCTGTTAAGAAGCCGGCCTTTGCTGCAAGCTGATCCGGGCATCTGTCGTAATCATTCTGTGGAGTCCACCACTCGCCTACTCCCTTATCAGAGTTAAGCCACTGCCTCATTGCTGACTGGGACCATCTGTTGTAGCCGTATGCTGTTCTCTGCAAGCAGTTGAGTTTTCCATCTCCTCCGAACTTTAAGACTCCGAGGCTTGTTCCGGAACTTCCTTCTGTTACCGAAACCGTCTCAATAGCGTCCACCGCCGTCTTACTGTTGTATGAATATACTTTCCAAGTAGAAGGTGCCTGATCCGGTGCGCCTCTGAATCCGGCAAGCTGACCGCCTGCTGGCACAGGCTTTGTGAGCGTAAACTGGT
The DNA here is from genome assembly GCF_009874105.1 of Clostridium sp. BIOML-A1. NCBI lineage: Bacteria > Bacillati > Bacillota > Clostridia > Eubacteriales > Clostridiaceae > Clostridium > Clostridium sp. BIOML-A1. The sequence goes on from NZ_WWTL01000015.1 coordinate 14,172, forward strand.
ATTTTTTTCCGGCTACGCAATATCCTTTGTCACCCCATGTAGTGCCAATCTCAATATAGTACGTTCCTGCAGCAAGTCCTTCTGTCGCATAGAAAAACGCCTGGTACTGATTGAACTGCACCCCGAACGGTGTAGCATAGTGCCACTGTACGGTCATGCTCGGAAGTTCCTCACCATCCTGCAATGCTGATGTTCCAAAAGCTACAATATCAAGCGGTACATCGTATTTCTGCCCCGTTGCGATGTCCGTCCAAGGAACGATAATCTGATCGCCCACCTGGAACACTTTACTTGCCTGGCCTGCGCGCACAACATTAAGTACATCCTTAATGGATGTCGGCTTATAATTGATGCCGCTGGCAAGTGATGTTAAAATCTCATTCTGTAACTGCATCTGAGCTACAACCTGCTTTGCTGTTTCGTCCAGCACTACCGGTTTTGTTACTTTACTCATTCTTGTATGCCTCCTTATTCTTCAAATGTCTGACACAGAACACCATCCACGAGAGAAAAACCTTCATCATCCATTCTGTCTTTCAGATAATTGTCATTCTCAATCAGCTGTTTAGATGCTGCGTTGATGTTGTCTGCATGGTTCGTGTCCGTAACCTCAACATTCGGCACGGACTGAGAAAAATTTCTCGTTGTCGGTGTGTAATTCTTCACGTTTTGCCTCCTTCCTGGCCTAGAAGATGTCGTCAAGCACGTATGTCTGCTCTACATCATCATCCTTGCCCTTCCTGGTAAAGGTCTTGATGCACACAATGTCGCCGTTGGTGTCATACAGTCCGATTTCGCTGATCTCTTTTCCAGCAAGTTCACTCTCTGCAAGGGTACATTCGTATCTGCAGGTTGTGTCGTTCGGGAATGTGTAACCATCAATGGCTTTGCGGAACAATTCCTTATTGAGCCTAGACTGGGATTCCGCCGGTGCAATGACCGTGCCGGAACTGTTTACACCGCCCTCGCCAAACGCCATACCGATAATCTTTGGAAGCGTAATGGCTCCGGCACGTGCCTTAACCAGGTTCTCCCTGGCTTTCTTCGTGATCACCACGTTTTTGCTCTTTTCTGTACTCATTGGATATACTCCTTTCTATAGATTGAATTAAGGTTCTTCTTTCCGTCCAGCGTATTGCTGCCATCAAGAAACCAGTAATTCCTTGTTTTGGTAATGACCTGTGCCTCCACGTCCACATCTTCTCTTTCAATTCCCATGTGATGCGTAACTGCAGCTTCAAGTCGTTTATTGCCGCCTCTGTACTCCAACATAGCGTTGCCGTCGAGTAGCAACTTTCCGTCTAAATAGACAGTGTTCCAAAAATCAGCCTCAAACTCCGAACGGATTGCCGCCCTGGCATCCGAACTTGACCGTAAGCCGTATGTACTTCTTACTTTCATTGAGTCTGCGACTTTGTTGTAGGCGCAGGCAACCATTGCAACGATTGCAACACCCAGTTGATAGCCTCGTGTAACATCGAGCCTGTGTGAGCCGTCCAAATCCCACGAACCGTCCAATAGGTACGTATTCCAAAAAATGATGTCCGAGGCGATCCGGATTGCTCCTGCCTTGACATCATTTTCTGTTTCCTGTTTTGCTCTGAATTTTACCTTCTGCAGGTCTGCGTCTGTCGGGGTTGTAAAACCACCGAGTATATACTTAAAACCAAGCATCAGATTGTATCTCATATACGGATAAAGAAGGCTGGAACCGTCCAGCAGTTTTCTTCCATCCAGCAGATCGCTATACCAAAACGACTCTGCGATATGGAAGATTACCTTTTTCAGATTCATCTCCTCTAAGTTCCGATTGTCTGATACGATCTCGGTTCGGTCATTCATTGTAAACATCGTGTGTGACTGTTTCAGCTCATTCAGCATGGCTCTCGCCCGCTTCGATGCAAGTGTTCCCTCACCCATGAAGTATGCCTTGAACACATTCGGGTGTGGTGCCACAAAACCATAGTCTCCAGGATCATTGATGTCTGCAATTCGTACATCAAATCCGGTAGCAGTTTTTAAGTACCCTTCCATCCGATACGGTGTCATTGGCGCCCGATAGTCTCTCTTCCGGTAAATCAGCTGTCGCCTCTCCTCGTATGGAAGATTTTCTCGCACCGGCAGTCCCCACTTAATCTCATGGTACATCAATCCCCAGGTGGCAGTTTCCGGAAATAGCTGGTTCAGAATATCCTCAGCTATTTCTCTTGCCGTGTCGTACTCCTGGCCCATAACCTCGTACAACCACTTTCCAACATAGGAATTGTCGTAAAAGCCATCTGACACTGAGGCGATCATGTTCTTCGCGCTCTCGCTGACCGGGAAATTCTCTAAATCAAACTTTTCCACATTCACACCCCCTAACTAAAATTAAGGGTACCGGTGTCCGGGTACTCCTCGCTTTTCAGAGTGATGTTCTGCATTTTCCCATTCATTGTGAATGTTTCAAAGTCCTCGACTCCTGCGATTGCAGAAATCAACGGTCTTACGTCGTTGTACCTCAGAACTCCTTCGGTTTTCGCCTGTGCATAGACCGCTCTCACGGCTTCCGTAAAGTCTGCCTTAATTTGCTCGACGCCAGTTGTTTCATCGTAGCTGAGTCCTGTAATAACATAATTTACGGCAACCGTTGTGGCTGCCGCACAAGTCAGTTCTGCTGTTCCGGTAGGAAGCAATCTTGCCGACCTGTCGTTCGGAGAAACGATGTAATTATACACATCCTGCACTAGCTTTGCATTGGCTGGTTTTCCGTTTCCGTCTACCAGCACCAGTTTCACCGTGCCAGGACCATTCCAAACAGGAATAACTATCGCATCTCCTGCTCCTGCCTGCTTCGCCCATCTCTTATAGTCCGTATCGTTCCCCAGGTAGGTCATGCTGTTGTCGTACTCTGCGGCGATCCTGTCGTAAAAATCATCGTCTGTCTCTCTTTCAGTACCGCCACGAATAGGCTCCGGATTGTTAATCTCGGTCACATTCTTATCGGGTACCATCATCAGCACGACCGTATTCGCCGCTACATTAGAACCTGTGCCTGCTTCAACCGCTGATACCGGTATAAGCACTGATCTTTCGCTTCCAACAACCGCATCCTCTGTGGTGGCATACTCAATCGACGGGCCGGTTTCGGTTGCCGCCGTACAGAATACCGTTCCGGATAAAATCTCGGTTCCTTCTGCAGCTGTGATTTTCACATAGCCAAAAGCCGGTTCCGCTTCGTGCCTTGTAAGATGCACCTGGCGACCGTGAAGGTCTAGCCATTCATCCCAGGCATATTCCGGAAACGCAATCATCAGTGCCCTTACAATATGGAAATTGATAATTTCGTCTTTTTCCAATGCTGCAGGCATTGTCATATCATACGGAAAACCACCCGGCATATCGTCGATGTCGTCCGGCAAGTTGTTCATCATTCGCTCGTGAATTTCCTCTGCCGAGTTTCCTTCCAGGAACTCCGGTCTGTTAAATTCCGGCTGCATACTCTCCACCTCCTTTACAAGCTAATCTCTATTTCTTCATCCCAGTTGCTACCCTTTACCTTGAAGGTTACGTGCATCTGATCGCCTTCCCAGGTAAATTGAAAATCCCGGACATTTTCTGCCCTGGGATTTACCATAATCGCATCTGTGATTGTTCTTTCCACCATAGACTCGACAGTTTTTTCATCGTCATTATCCATGGCACGTTCCATCTCGGTACCGATTGAATCGGGGTACGCCAAACAGCGGTACCGCTCTGTCTGTGCAATCTTAAAACACCAAATGGCGAAGGCTTCTTTGCCATCGCATTCCTTGATCCGGTGCGCCCCATCTCTCACGAAGTCTCCCAGTTCCGGGTCCCACTTCATACTCCTTTTGTACTGAGTGTCGTACTGGCTGTCCTCCGAGATAAAATCCGGTACCTCAACAACCGGAAATAGTGGCTGTGACATTTGCCTCGCCTCCTTTATGATTTCTCGATCACATCGATTACGACTGCTTCACTCTGAATCCAGGCAACCAGCACTCGATCTCCTGCTTTCACTTCCGGTATCGTTACACTGTGGCTGTGAAGAGGAACACCCGACGGCGCTTTGTTGAGCCAGCTCTGTTCCGAGGTTGAAAGTGTTAATCCTGCAGCCAGCCTGCAGATCGTGTAGTCTCCCTTCGGTATCGGCACCGGGAATGTGTTCGTTTTCAAACTTCCGTTCGCCTGGATTTCTCCAAAGTCCAAAGTCAACGGAGACTCTGTTTTCTGCGAGGTTCGCCTATCTAACACCTGTGCCAGTTTTGCTGTTCCTGGGTGTCCGTCAAATTGGTCCATCTATATCACCTGCCTTTAATCAAAGGTTCCGTCATCAACCCACCCGTACACATTGCTTCCGCTGTCCGTGTGGATCAGATGCCAAGGGTGCGCTTTTCCGGAACCGTTCTTAATCGTAATCTTTGCTTTTCCTGCCCTGGCTTTGTAGCCTTTTGAGCCTGGGTAGCTGCTCACGTAATGGGTTCCGCCGTGGAAATTCACGATGTCGCCCACGTTGTAATCTTTCTTTTTCTCAGAGCTTGCCTTTTCCTTCTTTGGTTCTGCAAGCTCCAAATCCATCGTCATGCTGTAGGTGTCTGCCGTGTGCTGGATGCCCTTCACGTAGTAATACGACTGGGCCAGTTCGCTCACTACATACACCAGGTCACCTTTTCGGACAAACGGAACATCCGGGGACTGCACTTTGATCTCCTTCTTGATTTTTCCTTCATCGTCTAAGATTTCCTGCGCTGCAGATTTAGCGTCCGCAAGGCTTTCGTCCTTGCCTCTCGTATAAATTCTCTGACGAATACCGTACTTTGTTTCGCCGTTTACCGTGGCTTCAACGCTGGTTCTTCCATCATCGTCTGCCTGCCCTACAACCTTAACCCTGGTAATCATATCTGCTGTACTTATGCTCTGACTGAACATCTGCGTATTATCTGTCCGGAATACATACACCGTCTTATTGCTTCCTCTCGGAATAACAGATGTCTTGCCCTTCCTGGCCTGCACAAAGCATTGCTCCTCGCCTTTCTTCGCTGCATCATCCAGCAGATTGATGATAATGTCTGACAGATACTTATTATTCTCCACTGTTTTACCGTGTGAAGCATTCGGTCCTTGATATGATCCCTGCGGTATCTCCCAATCATCAAAAATCCCTTCTATCGCCGACTTTGTGCCAGTTCCGGAAGGGAAATATCTGTTGTCCTGGCTCTTCTGCAGCTTGTAAAGCTCGTCGTAGCAGGTGCATTTCAGCGTATGTCCTCCGCTCTTTTCAACCGGATTCCACGTTTCCACGTACCCTCGTGCTACTTCCTCGTCCTGGGAAGCGCCGTCTGTTGCGAATACTCCGACCAGGCACCCCGGCTTGATTATCTTCGACAGATAACCCTTGGATGTCTTATCATTCTTCGCCACAAATGAGGTTCTGACGGATAACTCGCCGTCGTTCTCTTCCCATCCGAGGTTTTCAATGTACTCCTTAATGTTGTACTGGTTCTTGCTTTCGTCCATAACCACGACCCGATACTGGATTTTCGCCAAATCAATCATAGCGTGCCTCCTATCCCGGGATTGTCAGGACTTCTCCCGGCCATATCCAGTGGCCGTGATCCGAACTGCTCTTTCCGTGTTTCTTTGCTGTGGACTCTATCGTATCCTTGTTTGTGTCGTAAATTTTCGTCCACTTGGTGCCGCTTCCCAGTTTCTTTGAGGCGATGCCCCACAGCGTATCTCCGGAGACTACTGTATAATTGCCTCCGCTCGATGATGAACTGGCTCTCGGCTTCGTTTTCCTTACAAACGCCGCAATTTTCAGTTCATTTGTGCTGTAGATTTTCAGCGGTTTCTTCTGCACAAACGTAATGGAATACTCGACATTGCCATACGCTCCAACCGGTCTCGGCTGAAATGAAGAAATCGTAACATCCACGTTTATCCACGTTTCCGTTACGATCAATGTAAGCACTGTCTCATTCAACATATAGTCATTCAGAATTTTCACACACTCGTTTGGACTTTTCCAGGCATTCGTTTTGACGATTGCCTCATTCTTCTTTGACGCTCCGAAAAATACACCGTCCCACGAAAACTCTGAAACATCCGTCCCCTTAGGTACCTTTACGGTACCCAGGGAGATGATGTCAAAACTTTGGTACTTGGCTGCATATTTGCCCTGTACCTTTTCGGGTAGAGCCGGGAACGTAAACTTTGAACCCTTTTCCACCGGAATCAGTTTAATATCCATCGCCTACGCTCCTTTCGTGCTTGATACTGGCATATTGGCGAATACCTCACTCAACTTGTCGGCGATGTTTCCGCCAAGTTCGTCTGCGATCTCGCCTAAGTGCCTTCTGATTACGGCAACAATATCTTCCTCGCTCTGACCTTCCTTTGCCTCGATTTGGAAATTCGGGCTTACCGCAACATTTACACTGATCGGACCGGTCTGTGGTGTAGAGGTCGGAACCTCTGAACTTACCGGAGCAAATGTTTCTGCTGAGTTGTCCTCATAATTACCTTCTGTGGTTTCGTTATAGCCATAGGATGCGTTTCTTGTCGCCTCAGTGAATAAATTATGGTCTGATACAATATCGCTCAAATTTGAGCCTTCTATACGACCGCCCTCTGCGTGCTTAGAAACGCCGAGTGCTTCGCCTGCCTGCTCGTACAATTCAAGTGCTCTTGTCCTTCGGCTTGGATTTGTCGGGATAACAAACTCGTCCCAACCTTCCTCTGCCAACCATGACAGCTGAGGGCCGCCACCAACTCGACCACCTGCAGCGTGTTTCGCCGGTGTGGATGTCGTTGTCGGAATTGTCGGCAGCGTCAACAGGTTGTACTTCGGTGTTACGTTTACCGTCGGACTGATGCTGAACGGACTTGCCGTTGCTGTATTAAGAGAGGTCTGCAGGCTGGTTCTCAATCCCGCCGAGCCATTGGTAAGACTCGTTGACGCTCCCGTGTTGAGTGATGTTCCGAGATTTGTACCGGCTGTCTGCCACTCTGACTGCAGCGTAGCAAAATACTCGTTCGAGATAGGACCGTAATTCTCCATGACCGTTGAAAAATCAAAATCGGCCATCTGATCCTGCATATACTGTTGCATGAATGTGCTGAGTGTTTCTTCACTACCGCTGTTCTCCAGGGCGTTGTGAAGTGCTTCTGAATAGGACGTCTTGACGCTCTCGAAATACTCGCCGTAGTAGTCCGACATCTTCTTTTTCAGATCCTCTGTATTCAAGCCGATTGACTCGCCTTCCGTCGGGCCTGTGATAGACTCCATAAGTTCCGTCCAGTCCTCATTAGTCATTGAATCCCAGTCGATTGCTTCCTTGATTTCCTCTGCAGTCGGTACAGAATCTTTGAAATTCTGCATAATCTTCTCTTTGGTGCCATCCGGTACCGCAAGTGCCGTCTGCAAAATCTGAGTCGCAATGTCCGTCTGAACTGCCGTATCGAGATTGAGCTTGTCTAATCCCATCCAGCTTGCCACATCAGCTGCAGTCCAAGTCTGTACGTCCGGGTGTGCCAGCAACGCATTGTTCAAAGCTGTTTCCAACTTCTCCTTCGTGCTTCCCTCAATCTCCGGCATATAACCTTGAAGTGAGGAGTCCCACGCCTCGGCAATCGTTTCCAGGTTGAACGAAGATACTCTTGCGTTAATCTCATTCAGCTGGGCGTAGTAGCCATCGGTCGCCTCTTTCACGGCCGCATCGTACTCTTCCTGCGTGATAGCTCCGTCTGCCAGCTGCAGGTTCAGATTTGTGAGCGTGAGCGTGAGTGCCTGCTCGTACTGATCCGACGCATTGCTTACCTGCGTCTGCAGCTCTTCCTGCAAAGCATTGAAACTATCCATATCCAGCTCTGCGCCGGAATACTTAATCTTCAATGTGTCAAATTCCGCATCCGTCCTGGCCTGCGAAATCTTTCCTGTGATAGCCGAAATCTGATCCTGCAAGCTCTGAATTTCTGCAGACTCGTCAAGACTGATAACGCTATCCTCTAAGGCAATATCCACTTTTCCGCTGAGTTCTTTTCCCAAGTCGTCCAGCTGTTTCTTCATACTGCCGTAGTAACTGTCGATACCGCTGGTGTCTGCGTCGGTTCCAGTGAGCAGTTTCAAAGCGACTGTCGCCTCGTAATGGTTGTTGTCAATATAGGACTGGCTGTCGCTGATGAAGTTTTCGATTGCACTCTTGTAATCGTCCTTCTGCAGTTCATCCAGTTTCATTCCTAAGCTGACTTTCCAGTTCTCCTTTTTCAAGGTCGATACTGATGATTGCAGGTCGCTAAGTGCCTGCTGTGTGTCGCTAGTTGCTGTTGTGAAGGTGTTCAGTCCGTCCGTCATATCGCCGAATGTAATATCACTTGCAATACTCTTGACCTCTTCCAGGGATAACTTAATCTTTCCGAAAGCATTCTTTGCCACGTTTTCGCACTCTTCCTGGAACATAGCTGAAAACTGCTCCGCAGAAACCTCGCTATCGTTCATAGCGTCCTGCAGAGCCTTATTCTGAAATCGTACATCTTCGATTGACAAACCGGTTGCCTGGAAAATCTTCTGAGCTTTCTCGGCTTCCTTCTGCATTTCTTCGACATTATCCTGGTACTCTTCTTTGACCTTATTGCCCTTGATCCATCCTGCGATACCTCCGACACCGGCACCGATTAAAGCACCGACCGCTGTACCAAGACCAGGAATTACAGAACCAAGTGCTGCACCTGCCGCCGCACCAGCTGCTACGCCGCCTGCTTTCCAAGCGGCTGAACCACCGTAAGCGGCTTTCTCGTCCTTATTGTCGGACTTGATAGATTTATACAAATCCATTGCACTACTTACGAGCGTTGCACCACCGGCAATCGCTCCTGCTCCTGCACCCATTCCGACTGCAGATAAAGCTCCTGCGCTTAGTGATGCTCCCCCGGCCAGGTTTCCTGCTCCGAGGTTGATTGCCAGCATTGCCGACTTTCCGAGAAGTCCGGTACCCATTGCAGACGAACCAAGCATTGCTGCCCCAAGTCCCATCTCTCCGGTTCCCGAACCTAATACTGTCTTTCCTGCTTTTCCCAGGCTGATTGCTCCCTTGCCAAGACTGATAAACGGACTGGCAATCTTACCGAGCAATACCGCTGAGAATACAGACGACAAATCTGCAGACTTACCGCCAGGAAGCAGTTTGCCCGCATTTGATACCAAATTACCGAGTCCGTCCATCAACTTCGCAGATACGGCATCGAAATCAAATCCCTCTGAGAAGCCTTTGGCGAACGACGCTCCGATACTGGTTCCCTCGTCGAATGTTTCCGAGATGTCAATACCGAGCATTGTCATAACGCCGATCTTAATTCCGCTGCCGATGCCTTTTCCGATGTCTCCGGCGAAATCAGCAAATTTTGCTTTTCCTTTGGTGTCCCACCACTCCTTGAACGGATCAGCAATAAATTCATCCCAGCTCAGTTTCACCTTGCCGAGGAAATCTGCGTTTTTCCATTCTTCCGACTCTGTTAAGTCGTGGAATTTCTTCTTCATGCGGTCCACCTTTGTATCTACCCAGTCCATCATTTCATCAAGACCGGATTCAACCGCTGGCATCTGATCGGTAAGCCAGTCTGCCAGGCTTCTCACGTATGGAGATAGTCTCTCGCCAAATGAGATTTTCACTCCGTCTACTGCGCTCTGCAGTAACGTGATAGAACCCTGCAGGTTATCCATCATCGTTTCAGACATATTCGCTGCCGCTCCGTCTGCATTGTTGATGGCGTCTGCCAACTTGTTATAGTCCTCTTCTGAGGCATTCAAGATAGCAAGCAAACCTTTCTGTGCCTGTGTTCCTGCGATTGTATTTGCCAGGTTTGACTTCTGCTCAGCCGTCATACCTGCCGTAGCCGTCCTTAACTCACCCATCACATCGGATAAATCCCTGGCTTGTCCGTTGGAATCAAAAAAGCTGATGCCTAAGTCTTTCATAGCATCAGCCGCTCCGTTGGTGTTCGTCGATAATCTCGTGAATATTGAGTTGAGTGCCGTACCGGCCATTGTTCCCTTAATTCCAGTATTTGCCATTAAGCCTGTCATAAGGGCAACATCTTCTATGGAGTAACTGAGCGATCCTGCCATAGAGCCTGCATATTTGAAAGTCTCGCCCATTCCGGAGACTGTCGTGTTCGCATTTGATGCAGCCGCCGCCAAAACATCTGAGAAGTGTCCGGCATCACCGGCTTTCATATTGAACGCCGTGAGCGCATCCGTAACAATATCGGATGTCGTTGCCAAATCTTCTCCGGAAGCTGCTGCCAAGCTGAGAATACCTTCGATACCATTCAGCATATCGTCGGTTTTCCATCCAGCCATCGCCATGTAATTAAACGCCTGCGCCGACTCTTCGGCTGTGAATTTCGTGGTTGCTCCCATTTCCTTCGCCTTATTCGTCAGTTTGACAAGCTCTGTGCTGGTGGCTCCGCTTATAGCCTGGACCTGTGACATTGCGGCCTCGAAGTCCTTGTATGTCTCTATCGTGTCTTTCAGACCGATACTGACTCCCAGGACCGCTCCGACTTGGAAAATCGGATTTTTCAACAGGTTTATGATCCCTCGAACCGGGGAGGTTATGAGGTCAATCGCTCGCATTGTAACGCTCCACGTTTTCCCTGCAAAACTCCTTAACCCATTACCCAGCGTAGAGAGTACCGGACTGATTCGTTCCTTCGCTTCAAGCAGGACTTCGTACTTTTCTTTCGCCCAGCTTGCCAGGCTCTTTTCGGTTTTCTGAGCTTGCTTGTCAAACTTGGAAACTGTGTCGCTCGCTTTCTTGGCTGAACTATTCGCACTATTGGCCGCTCGTTCCATTTTCTCGAATTTCTTCGTAGCATTGGAGACTCCCGGATCGGTATTATCGACCGTCTCAATAGGAATTTCGATTCTAAGTGTTTCCGCCACCGTCATTACCTCCTTTCTGTGATTCTAGGGTTGTCCGCATAGACGCAAGCATGAACGCCTGCACGCCTTTCGGTTTCTCGTAAAATTCATCGGGGGTTATTCCTGTCTTTTGGAATATGTGATGCAACAAGCACATCTTGCCCCCGGCTTCAATTAGTTTTTTGCTACTTCCTCAATGTTGCTCTCGTAGCCGCTGAGGGTGTCGATCGCATCAATAATACGGTCTTTCTCGCCCGCTTTAAGGGTGTACTCGATTACATCCAGGCCGGACATAATCTGAAATCCTTTGCTTTCAAGCGCCTGCCATACCTTCTTGTTGTCCCATAACTTCTCTCTATCCTCTGCGATAGTCGCCTTGTGGATGATTGCTGACTGGTACTTGATACGGTCTGTGTCCTCCGGCATCTTGATACCGAGCTGCTTATTACGAACATACTTTGTAAATTTCTTACGGCACTTGTCGTACTCCTCTGAGCCGAGAGGTCTGATAGAGAATGCAAAAGCGAGCTTGCCGTTTCTGACAATCTCAATTCTCTGTGTTTCCTCTTCATCGGAAGCGAAATCTGCAGCCGCAATCAGACCTGCGATGAAGTCCTCCTCATTCGCTCTGATTACCTGCTTTGTTTCCTCTTCGTTTGTCTCCACTGTACTTACTGCAGGCTGAGTATTCTCCTCAGCTGTTGCCTCGCCTACTGTTACGCCTTTTACAAATTCTTTAGCCATTTGAATGTCCTCCAATTCTTTTTGATTAAATAAAGGGGAACCGCTCCGGCTCCCCTACTGGTTTCGTATGTGGTACTCCTTATCTGTCTACGCCGAGTAACGACTGTAACTTAGGCGGTCTGTTGACAAAGAAGTTCCAGTTTCTCTTGATAACATCGCCGACAGTGACATTCTGAATGTCAATCTGTCCGGAAGGAATACACTCCTTGTAAACCACACGCTCCTCAGAACCATTACGTCCGAGAAGTGAACCCTGGAAGTTCCAGTGCGGCGGGATCTGAGTCTCTAATGCCTCCATGACCTCTACAAAGAACTGGTCGTCCTCTACTACGATCTGAGACATCGTGAGGCTGACAGCAAATGTGTTGGCTGTCTCATGTTCCTGTGCATCTCCAAGCACACTGTACTTAGCATTGTTGTAGTTCACGTTGGAAGTGAACGTATCAACGGTCGCAAGTAAAACGCCGTCCTCACTGTAGAACGCTCCGTCCTTACCGGTACGTGCGTGTCTTGAATCACCGGCGGCTCTCTCGTTTCTAATCATCGCTTTTTACCTCCTTCTACTCATTGGTGCTGAAACGGAAAATAAAGCTGAGGTAGATATGCTCCATAGAATCCTTGTCGATCACATCGATGTCGAACCATGCGGAGTCTCCGTCTGCTGTGTAAGCAGAACTCTCGCTTACTGTGCAGGCTACCAGCTTGCCTTCCTCTCTCATTGCATCACCGACTGCCTGCAGCTGAGAAATTACAGTTGCTCGACCGTTGGTATCATTGTCTACCTTGCCTACCAGGTTGTCAGAGGTGGTATTGATACGTCTGATAAGCTCGAAACGAGTCTTAACACGGCGAATCTTTTTCCAGCCATCGTCCTGGTTGTCCTTCGGCGTAATGAGGGTATTGATTGCATTATCAATCCACACCTGCTTAGCCTTGTTATAGCTGAGTACCAGGCAACCTTTCTTCTCTGCAGCAATCATTTCAGTGTTTGTCAGCTTTTCCTTGATCTCGGAGAAGCCGCTGACTACTGTATGAGTGAGCGAAGAGTTTGCCGCTACTGCGCCGATCATACCAGCAATACGTGCTGCAGTCTGATAACCGTCGATCTCCGTACCCTGCTCATTCACATGGGCATTGAGAACGTAGTGCATCTTCTCGTCATTGAATGAAGCGGCGTGTGCTTCCCTTGTTTCCAGGTCTACCGTGTGCTTCTCAGCAACGACCGCCTGTGTAAGAGATGCCGCATCAAAAATACGATTGATGAAGCTCTGCAGAAGCAGATGTACCGAAGTGTCCTCGGTATCGACACAGATTGTGTTAAACTCATACGCCTCTACCTGCTTAAACGCATTGGAGTAGTCCCCATTCGTTACCTGCGGATCAGTTCCCTTTGTAAACTGGGACTGAGACACATTCTGTAATGTTACGGTGCCGGACTTGATAACCTCTGCCTTGAAATTCTTGGAAGATGCCAGTGCATCCACAAGGGCATTAGCTTCGTCTGTTCCGGCGGCAAATTCCACCTTCTCAAACTCTGTTGTACCGGCATAAAAAATGCACTCTTTGAGAGTGCTGTCTGAGAGCTTTTCACGGACTGTTACTACAAAGTCCTTTGCTCCTGGATATTTTGCTGTGATGCTTACTGCATCTGTGCTTTCGCTGTCCTGCAACTTGATACTGCCCTGAGTGCCGCCGTTACCGACTCTGCAGGCGATGATCGTCTTTGCGCCACCGGCGATTGCCTCTTTCATTGCATCCGTAGTAAGTGCGGTACCGAATGTTCCTTCGTAGCCATCCTCTGCAGATAACTCGATTGCCTCGTTGAGAGGACCGAAATCTGCACGGAAGATTACTGCGGTAACACCATTCATAACGCCAGCAGCGGCATTTCCGCCTTTCTTCTGAATGTTGAAATAGGTACCAGGACGCACCTTAGTTTCGCCTAAAATGAATGTTCCTGCCATTTCTACTTAACCTCCTTCTGTAAGAACTTGCTTACAATTTCCTTTGCCTCTGATACTGTGTACTCGGCTTTGCCGTCAGTTTTCAGAGCGGCTACAACGCATTCCTGCATTGTGCCGAATACGCTTCTTGCGTTGCCTGCAAGCTCGCTTACTGTGTAAACGGACTCTGCAGGGGCCTTTTTCTCCGGCTTCTTTTCTGCCTTTGTTTCAGCAGGTGCCGGAGTTGCTGTTTCCTTAGCCATGCTTTACCTCCTTAACTGTAATTTCCATGAGCTGCCATAAGCACATGAGGCTTAGCCTTGTACCTAAGCAATCCATAGTGACCTGTGATGAATACCTGGCCTTCCTTCAAGTAGTCAGATTTGTAATTCACCTGCAGTCTCTTAATGAACATAGGCGAATAGTCCAGCATAATTACCTCTCCGTCGAGTGACAAATGGTTGGCAATATCTGCGGCCATCTTCAATCTCACTGTGCTTTCCGGGCACAAAACATGGACGGCAATTCTACCGTCCATCCAAGCTACTGTATTCGTTTCTTCCTGCTTCTCAGATGAAATCAGTCTGCAGTAAACCACCGGCTGATCCGCCGAGGCTTCGGTTATCTCCTCCATCCGGTCATACCCCATCACCAGACATTTCGGGTACAATTCCTTGATGTACTTATCAACCGCCATTACTGGGTCCGGATCGGACGTTTCCATAGACGGATATTCCAGGATGTCAAATCTGACTTCACAGCCGATTACAACACCGGCTTTTCCTGCATCCTCGCCCATAGTAAACGCATCCGTTCTCGCCCAAGTAAAGCAGTACGGCGTACCGCCTTCCGGAAGAAGGATCACATCACGCAGGCATTCCTTCACGATAGGCGCTATGTCCTCCGGGAATACATCTGTTGTGTTCTGACAGAATATCGATACCGAAAGACTACCGGCGCTGTTTCGTTCTTCGTTTGCCTGCAGGTCATAGTTGTAAGTTACCATAGGGTACTGCGTTTCACCGCCCCACCCTTCCTGTTCGTCGCCCGGTGCTTCCGGACTAAAAACAGCAGGCACACCGTTGTAGGTTGTAAGCCTCTCTGCGAGTGCTGCCGTACTGACGAACCTTTTCTGAATCAGTTCTTCCAGCTTCACTCTGTCGCTCCTTCCTCAGTGTCCTGCTTTTCGATGCCGTAGGTCTTGACCTCCGACATATCGTGTGAATATCGGATTTCCCACTGAGCGTCTACCGCTTCATCAATGGGAATCCGAAAGTGATTAGTTACATTGCCGATACCCGGATGATATTGGACGATCAGCTCCTTCTCGGTGGCTGATGTTACAAATCCGGCTTTACCTTCCGGCCATGTGCGATGCTTGCCATAGACCAAATCGCCCCTGGCAATCTCGCTCAAATCGAAGGTTGCTATCGGCTGTTCTACTACCAGTGCCATATATCATGCCTCCTTAGCCATACGGCTCCTTGTAAATTTTCTCAATTTCCGGGGTTGCCTTCTCCTTGATCTTGTCTACGAATGGTCTTGCTGCCATTTTCTTCGTTCCGTTTTCAAGGTAGCCAGCATACTTCTCTTGGCTTTCCAGCTCTGCAATGATTTGGACTCCGCCACCAGCGGTACTGCCTTCGCTCTTTACCTGGCCATTCCAGTGCATACGGAGATTTCCTGTACGTCTTGCCGGTGGTTCTCCTGGTGCCGAAGCTGTGTAGGTCGCTTTGCTGTGCGGCTTGCGATATGTTCGCCCGCTTCTCTGACCTTTTAGCACTTCCAGTTCTGCGTTTCTCATAGCATTCACTGCCCTAGCGCCCCTGGCTACGACTTGCCGGTTGATTTTGGCTACCTGTCCTTTGACTGTTGCCCTTATGGCACTTCCTGCGCTCCCTGCTTTTCCATCGTTCCACAGTTTCATTTGACATCCTTCCTTTCCTCGGCGTAGTAGATTGTGGATATACCCAAGCTACCCACCTCGTCCAGGTCGATGATGTAAAACGTGCGATTTCCGAGTATGAGTTTATCGGACTTCTTTGCTTCCGGACTTCCCGCCTGCACAATCGTATGGGTGCAAACACGGTCTCTCGTTGAATGAGATTCCTTCTGTTCCTTCGTGGACTCGGCAAGACATCCTCTGATGATCTTTGAGCCGTCTCCCTTCGGGGCGTTTGCTACCCTTCCACTTGCTGTTACAACCTGCGTATTTGACTCGACAACAAAATCCTTGAATAGGTTTCCCGGCCTTAAATACATAAATCTCGCATTTATCATCCGTTCCACACCCTCTCGTTTTCGTGCATTCCTGTATGAAAGTAAGGCGGACCATCTACCCCATTTCCGAACCGTGGCACTGACACCGATTCTGCCTGGACCTCTTTTTTCAGCTTGTCGTAATCTTCTTTCCAAAGTTTCGCCCTGCCATTCATATCCAGGCTGAGAGGACCGGTCTTTGTGTTGACCTCATACGCAAAACGGCGGCACAAACTTTCAAGAAGCATCAGCTTCGCACGCTTCCACTTATTCGGGTATGCGTCGATTGCTGCTTGTATCTCCTCGTCGGTCAATGCCGTCGTATCTGCCAGGCCCTCTACCATCGTGTCTCCAAGTTCAAACCTCATACGGTCTTTGCCAAACTCCGTGATGTTTCCCGGCTCATATGTGTATGCACCTTTTGACATTAGGTATCAGCTCCCTCCGTAATGCTGTCTGTGGTTGCGTTACCGCCTACGGATTCGTTTGAATTGCCGTCAGCGGAGAATAAAGTGTCGTGCTGTTTCTGAGCCGCTTTCTTGACCGTAGCGCGTGTGTCTAAGGCGTGAAGCAAAATCAGAACGCTGTCCGACTGTACGTTGGCTACTGCCTTTGCACCATCGTCCGCATTCATCTGCAGTACATCGACCACAGACTGAATATCCTCTGCACTGCATGAAACCGCCGTCACATTGTCACCCTCGCCCTTGACTGTTACGGTAAAACCGGCATTGTCGGAGTCGAACGGTTCAAGCTCTGCGATTGCGGACTGGATCATTTCATCTACCTGCTCCTGCGTAAATCCTTTGCCTGCATTGGCGACTGCATCGGCGATCATCTTATCTACCTGCTCCTGCGAATAAAGGGCACCGGACTGTTCCGGTACCCCTGCTTCGTCATTTGCGGCTGAGATTACGCCGAGCTTTTCTTCTCTCTCGATGTTTACCACGAGTTCTGCTGGGATTTCATCCCCGATGAAGAATTTTTTGCCGCCATAACTGCAAGGCTTCTTTGCAATTAATCTCATGGCGAAACCTCCTTACACTGCGTCGTAACCGAAGAACGCAAGATCATCTGCAGTTTTCTTCATGTCGTAAGCCATAAGACCCTCGACAAACTCAGAATGTGTTCCGGCCTCACCCTGGTAGTTGAGTACCGGAAGTAAGATGCCGTTCTCTAACATGTCCCAAGTGAAGATGTAACCTGCAGAAGGCTCCTCGATGGAAGGTGTATCTGTTGCATACGCTAACAGGAATGAGTTAGGATCGCCAATGAACTGCATATTTGCAGCCTGGCCTAAACCGGCTTTGTTCTGCACGGTCTGATCGATAACAATTCTGTCAACTCCGAAGAGCTGTGCAAGCACGTTCTCGGTAACATTTGCAGGATTTGCAGTTGTACCGCCAAACTTCACTCTCTCGAGGATTGCAGGGTGTACCTTCAACGCATTAAATACGTTGATACCGAGTCCTAATCTGTTAGGAGTACGGCCGGTTGCCTGTCTCATGGCAGTTTTCTTTGCATCGAAGAATGCAATAGGATCGCTGTTGCCGTTGCTGAACTTAATGAACTCATTTCCGGAAACAGTTGTATCATCCTTGCCCTGTCCTTCATTCGCCCATACTCCCTGCTTCATAAAGGACTTGGAGAAATCCGAATCCTGGTGGATGTTTGCCTGTGCTGCCATAACCTTAGTTCTCTGCTGGCGAGGGTCCGCAGTACGAGGTCCCTGGCGGCGGTTAAGGTCAGTCTGACGAATGGAGTCGATACCCATAATCATCTGATCTACCGTACAAGCATAGGTCTCTGTGTGTTCAGAGATTACTGCAGGGTCAACCTTGCCGTATGCAGGCTTTCTCTGCCAGTTATCACGTAACAGATCCTCTTTGTCGAATACATAATAGTTGTCAGAGGATAACCCTACCGGGCAAACCGGGAACATATTCTTTGCAAGGGTCGTTGAATCCTGCTGATAATAAGCCAGCGCCATAGTGGAAAGCGCTGTATGTGGTCTGAAAGCACCCTTGGCAATGTCTGCCTGGATGCTCTTTGTTGTTCTTTTCATTTACCATTTCCTCCTTCTTTATTTTGCGGCATTCTTCTGATACTTGGAAATCTGAACTCTCACATAGTCATTCTCAGCTGCATTGCTGAGCGCCACGCCGATCACATAATCTCCGTCAGCTGCCTTTGTTGCTTTTCCTGCGGTTGCAGTTACCTCTTCGCCCTTCTTGATGGCTCCGCCAGCAAGAATGTAGCCGATGTCCTTAATCTGAACATCTACCTGGTCGCCCTTTGCAACCTTTCCGGACTCTGCTCCGGAGATGTCGTTATAGCCTGCCTCAATAATTGCAATGCCTACGATAGGTGCTGTGCCGTCGGTTGCTACGACTACATCTCCATTCTCGTCATATTTGAGAATGAGGTTTCTCACATCGTCGATAGCAGCACCGGCCTGCTCTGCGATTGTCACAGACTGGTTAATCTGTGAGCCGTTGAAGTTTCTCTTTGCCATGGTCTTTTCCTCCTTCCTTAAAATCCTTCCTCAGCGTCGTATGCGTCCATAAGGTCCGGGTTATCTTCCCAAGCCTTAGCCAACGCATCCGTATAGCTCATGGAAGGTTCTTTCTGCATATAGCTCTTGGCGATACCTTCGATCTTGCCCTCTGCATCACTTACGTGCATAGAGTTGTGGCCGGACTTGCCTACCTCGGAAAAAACGCCGGACTTGTTGACCGCTTCCACGGTGGCGTCAAGAACGGCGATCATATCGTTGTATGCAGTTCCACCGGTAGCTCTGAGAGATTTGAGCATAGGTACAAGCTCCTCTTTCTTCTTGCCGATGATTTCATACTTGCCTGCTACGGCTTCAAGTTCTCTGTTCTCAGCATCCTCACGGAACTTTCTGAGTGCTTCGATTTCTGCCTTAACAGCAGGATTGAGTCCCTTGTAGATGTCCTCGCCATCTGCAGGTGTTTCCTGGTTCTGCTCAGGCTTCTCAACAGACTTTGTTACCGCAGGTTTTCCCTCCGGAGTCTGCTCTGTCTGAGCCGGGTCGTCTGCCACGCCGTATCTCTTCTCAATATCTTCGAGAATGAGAAGCTCAGCCTGGGTCATTTTGCTCTTGTCGATCTTCATATCTTCGTTGTCTCCTTTCGACTGTTTCTTTTTGCCCTGGTCCTTTTTGTCCTCTGTGTTTACCTCCGGATCGTCTCCTTCTCCGGCAGGCTTTCCAGCGGCGGTCTGTGCCTTCTCGATGTTGTCATTCAGCCTTGCAGCCGCAGACTTCATCATTGCCAGGTCACTCTCCGTCACCTCGTCACTCTTTACGATGTTGATTACCTTTCCGCCGGACCAGTTGCTAATCGCTTCCTTCACTACTGCAGTGAACTCGTCAAGGCTCTCATTCATCGCTGTTGCTGCGCCGGTGCTATCCAGCTCCTCGTCATTCAGAATCGAACAGAGGCTTGCCTGCAGTGCGTAGCATATATCCCAAATTTCATCAGCAATCTTTCTGTTCTTGATTTCATTGAAACGCTCGTTGAAACTAACAGAGTTGCCTTTCAGAACTTCCTCTACTGCACTGTCGATCTCTTCCTGGTTCATGCCGGCCTTTTTGCCGATGAAACCGAACAATCGGCTGACAAAACCATTCTTATCGCCATTCTCTCCTGTGGACTGCCCCTTTTCGCCTTTACTCTTTGTTAGCTTAATGTGAGCATCCGGATTTGCACCCTCATCTACAAAATCAACCTTGCTGATTCTGAGATTTTTTAACTTTGTTGCCACTTTGCTTCCTCCTTTCCGCAAGATTTATATTAAAAAAGACACCTTTGCGGTGCCTCTCCTAATAACGGAATGATGTTTCTGTTGCTGATAAACTCTTCTAACTGCTCTACTGTGGACTCTCGCAGGTTATTCAAACCGTAGCGGTCCATAAATTCGAGCAGGAAATCAGAAAAAGGCACCATATCGGATGCCTTGCTGATCTGTTTTATCAATTTGTTCTTTTTGCTTAGATTTGTCTCCATAATGTGAACTACCTATGCCCTTATTACACTCTCGTATGTGGAATTATAAGGTTAAGACTGCTGAAAAACTCAATACGCCCCATTTTTACAAGGTGTTTTCATCTTCTACTTCGACTCTCTCGGCTTCTCCTTCGATTGAGAACATCGGATATGTGCCGTCCTTAACCTTTTCCCATACATCCTCGTCGGTTACTTTGAAGCCGATCCACCAACCAATCGGAAGAGTGCCTGCCGGGATTCCCATTGCCTGCATTTTCTCTTCCGTGAATACCACGGATTCAACCAGGACTGCAGCTCCGCCTCTTTCGTGCATTTCTCCGCCTTCACGATAGAGTAATACATACTGGTATGCTGCGTTTTCCAGTTCTTCCGGCTCGATGATGTCCTCCTGCCAGTCCTCAATCTCTTCTCCGTCAGCACGGATAGCCACATTCGCCCAGCCAAATGCCAGGTGCTTGTCGTCGTCGGACTTGGCAATCTTAAACCTGCCTTTAATCACATTGCTGGCAGGCTCTTTCTTCTGCGGTTCTGCAGACTTCTTGATGAAATCAGAGAACTTCTTCACTTTCTCACTTCCTTCCTCTCGGTGCAGCCACTTCGATATACTCGATAGCGCAGGCACATCTCGGGTGTGCAGGTGGTAACATATGTTGTCCTGCAAACAGAACCTTTCCTTTGAAATCAAAGTCGGAGTCCATATCTACCTCAGTACCTTCCAGCGCATTGCAGATGTCGCACACCGAATCGTCTCCGGATGTACTCCATCTCTTTACCATCGTTCCAAGATACCCTTCGCCCTGTGCCTGGCGTATGCCTTCATCGGCTCCACGGTTATAAGCAAAAGCACTCTCGGTCTGAGCGATTGTGAATGCCCTGGCCCGGTGCTGTTTCTCTGCATATTTCTGAGAAGCGTCCAATGCCTTCCGGCGGATGCTCTCAATCTTCATTCTCGGATGCTCTTTTCGCATCGTAGCCACGATATTGTCATAATACCTGGCATTTGCTCTTGCATCGCCCTCTGTCAGACCGATACACGGACGAATAAGCCTTGCCAGTTCATCTACTGTGTGGCTCTCTCTCATTTTCTTTTCTAAGAGTGCCGCTATTGCGTCCTTTTGTTCTTCTGTGCATCGGGTAACAAACTCAGCTCCTCTTTCGCTGATCCAGTCGAGAACGCCTGGTGTCTGAGTGTTGAACTCAAAAGCGAGACCATCCAGGATTGGTTGCCCGGTTGGTCCTGCCGCTATTGCCTGCGTCCACATTGACTGTAATCTCTCGGCAACAAGCACTGAGTAATCCTGTTGCCAAGCCTCTAACGTCTCTTTACTAAGGCTTCCGTCCGCTACTGCCTTTCGGAGTTCCTGGTACGTGATGGCGTCTTGCTGATCCTGCCAAAACCCGCATAGGATTTCAACCGGTTCGTCACATTCACTCTGCAGGTACTCTTCAAGTCTGCGTAGGACTTCTTGACTGCCCGGTGTCTTTGCCTTGCGTATTCGCTTTGGTCGTATGAACCTTATTGCCATTTGTACCGCTCCTTCCTAACCGCCTTTTAGCGGCTTCCACCACATTGTCGGGGATTTCTTCGCCTTCGTCGCTTCCATCGCTTCCTGCGGCTGTCTCGGGTTCCGGTGGCTGGTTCTGTTCTGCCTGTTGCTTACGCCGCTGGTCTACTGTCCTGTCGTCTGTTGTTCTCTCCGGCAGGTGTCCGACCTGGCGAATGTAATCTTCCAGTCCGTCGTCCGGTACTAAGATTCCGATGCCGGTCATATCCTTGATGAATGCTGCAACCTTCGTCACGTCCACATCTGCAATATCGCCGTGGGACATCTTCGGGTACTCCGTGATGCCTGCGAAATGTTCGCCGTTAATATCAATCAGAGGCGGGATGCCCTGGCTGTTGAACGTCTCGCAGATCATATCCAGGAATGCGCCGATTGCCATAGCGAACAACTCCGTCTTATCGGAGCTCAACGCCCAGGAACCGGTCTCTGAATGCCCTAAGAAAATAAAATCCGCCAGTACCGTCATTGCAATTCGGGTATCGTAGCGGTTGATGATCGCATTCGTGTCAAACTGCCGGGTACCGCCGGAGCTTAACAACTCCAACTCATAACCTGCTGGAAGTACCACACCTTCCATCTCGTCTCGGCGAATACTCTTTACCATATTTTCCAACGCAATTCGTGTCTGCTTATTCTCGGGCACATTATCATCCCAAATATCCAAACCTTCCGGAGCGTGCATTACCGGGAGTCCTGCAAGGTCTCTCTCAATGCCGATACCCTCAATCTCCTGGATTCGTCTCTTGAAGTACCAGGATCGGTAGGCATTTCTCAGAATGCTTCGCCCTTCCGGGTTGTTCTTCCTGCTCTTTGTACGGAACAGCAACGCCTTACTCATTGGTATCGTGTACGTTCCGAAGTCCGGCGGCGGCATCTGAGTCATTCCCAGCAGATTGTCCTCGTTGTCGTATTCCCATCGGTAGAGCGTTTCCTGCGCTCTGATAGGCAATTTCTTCCATCCAATCAAACCATCCGTGTACTTACTCTTCGTGGTTGGGTTCTTCGTATTTCCCATGCGGCGCTTATACACGATCTCGTGGAAGCTCCAACCGTAAGTGAGGAAAGATAAGATTTCCGAAATTGTGTCCGTCCAGGTGTCCTGCATATCGTGCATACAGCTTTCTACGAACTCTGCAGCCTCTTTGTCCTTTGCGGCGTCGCCTCCCGGCTCTACATTCCAGTCGCACTGTCTTACCAGCATCTCGATAGCAAAGAGGATCGCACCTACCACATCGTCATTCTCTGACATTTCACGGTAGACCTCTATTCCTCGTGTGCCTCTCAGTTCATGAAGGAACTCCTCGTAGATTGTTCCTCCGTAGCGTCGCTGACCTATGCGACCGATTTCTTTGTTAGCCATCTGTTCTCACCTCACTTATTCCAATAACTGCTCTTGCCTAACTGGCTATCCTTAGGCGGTGCTGAGTATGTAGCACCACTCTCTAACTCCGTAAATGCCGATGAACTTGCGTCCACCATATCCTTGAATTTGGACTGTGGGAAGTTCTCACACTCGTTGAAATACTCTTCATTCCACGGTGCGATCAGCACATCAACATTGCCCTTATCCATGCCTTCAAGTCCTAACCACTGTGCCGAGAACGGTTCTGCTCTCGTTACCTTGTCTCCGGACTCTTGAATGCACTTAACAGTAAAACCAGCCAAGAGCTTCATAAAACTCTGTGCCTGGTCTTTACCTGCCTGGCCTGGGTCCTGCGGAAGCCTTGTTGCTACCCTTCCGTATTTCGCCCTGTCAGCTATGCAGGTCTGCTTTATAATTTCTCTCACATCGGACGAACTCAACCGGCGATTGATAACGTCGGCCACAATGTACCGTCCGTTTCTTCTCTTTCCGATCAGCACGCCCGCTGTGTATGCCGGGTCTCCCTTTTCATCCTCAGATGTTGCCGCAAGGTCCCAGCCTCTCGCCCACTTGATAACATCGGGCGGTATCTCTTCCAGCATATTTACCTTTACTCGCTTGAACATCAAGCCTGCAGCGGCTTTAATCTTCCAGTTGCCATGCAGTAGTCGCTCTCTCTGCACAAGAGCCATTGCCTGCAGGTTGGCTAAATATCCCGGGTCATTCTTCATCAGAATTTTGTTGTCATGCAGCGTACTCGCAATGAACGTCACGCTCTTAGGCATCGTCTCAGCCTGTTCCGGCTTGACGCCGTTCTCGATGGCTCCCTGCACTGCCTCTTCCCTGCTGTCGAACCAGGTAACGACCTCATTCAGTCGCACCATCCAGCGGATCACTCCCGACCGTTCCGGTATCGGGTAGCCAGTCTCTTGGTTTATCCACCAGGAAATAAACTCAGCAACCCAAGAGTCTGCGTCCGGGTTGCAGGTTGCTCGTACATACGGCTTTACACCGGAATCTGTACGGTTTCGAGACAGCATATAAAAGAACTGGTACTCGCTAAAGTGCGTCAGCTCGTCAAATCCTATCATCGTGAGCTGTGAACCCTGCCAGTCGTCGCAATCTTCATCACGTCCGAGGTGGGCGAAATTGACCGATGCGCCTCTTTTGAAAGTCCAGTGTAGTTTTGGTGTCTTTAACGGCTGGGAACCTTTCACGTAGCGGTAAATCTTTCGTGAACTATCCCATAAGCCTCCTGGGGATGTTACCTGCGTGTAGTCACGTCGGAAGATAGTTGCGTTGTAGTCCGGATTGTTCATGTACCGAAGCGGCTCTAACAGCAATCCGAAGGTTTTTCCTCCGCCTGCAGCGCCTCCATAAATGCAAATATCCGCAGAGGTCGCTAAGAACATTTCCTGCGGTCCTTTCTGCGGAGCTAATACGATTTTCTCTTTCATCAATCGTCCCTCCCATTATCCGGAAGGTAAATCTGAACCTCTGCGTCATTGTCGCCGGTCTGATCCACATAGTCCTGTGGTCTATCCTGCCAGCGGTCTCTCTGACGGTTCTTCAACCAAAATATCTGAGCCGTGACATCCGGCGGTACGTGCTTCTTGGTCTTTTCGATCTTGACCGGTTTCACATTGCCGTCCTTGTCATACTCAATGATTTTCTTCTCTTCCTCGTACTCATAGCCGGTAGCTCTCTCGTAGAGACTCCTTATTACCTTCGCATCTGATACGCCTTTACCTTCTCCAAGCGCCTTGCCGAATGATTCGTGTTCCTTGGCCCATCGCATAATGGTTCGTTCGGAGACTCCCATGGCAAGGGCGATCTCTTCATTGGTGGCACCCATTGCAGCCAAAGACCACGCCCAGTTATCGTGGTAAGGGGCATTGTATTTTGGCTTAGCTGCCATACATTAACTACCTGCCACTGAGGTAGTCAGCACATAGGTACTCGATCAGTTGCCACCTGTTCTTACTCGTGATTGTCCCTTCCTTCTCAGCTTTCTTGATTGCCTGCTGAATAACGGAAGCGGACTCACCCGGTACCGCATTACTGCCAAACAGTTTAGCGAGGTAGGTCCATTCTCCTTCCTCTGTGAAACCGCAGTCGTCCATCTTCTGAGCGGCGTTCTCGATCATGGAGTGGATAGCCGCACCGACGTTTCGGATGTCCGTAAACTTCTGATACTTGCTAAGTGTCTCCACAAATCCCTTGCACTGCTCGTAGGATGCCACGCCCACAATGTCCGGAGCCTTTGATTCCAGGTCTTTAACCAGTGCGTCCATATCCTTTACCTGGTGCGGAAGGAATGTAAACGTCACATTCTTAAAATCAAACTGAACCGCAGGACTCAGCATCTTGTCGTACTGTTCCAGCGGTTCTTCCATGATCTCCTTGCCGACGAATGACTCAATCATATCGTCCACATCGTCTATCATCTTCACGATTTCTCTCAACGTACTGTCGTCGTCGAAACCGGAAATTGCATTGTGTGCCAGCTGCTTTGCCGCAATCTTGCTTCGTGAGAGACCGGACACATCGACAATAGCGATGATTTCCTTCATCTCTGCAGCACGTGCGCTCTTTACTCTGTGGTGGCCGCTGATGATTTCCAGCTTGCCATCCACCAAAACAAAAAGAGGCAGGCTTTCCAGCTGTCCTCGCTTCTTGATATTAGCAGTCAACTGATCCTGCATCTCGTTTTTCATTATCCTGGCGTTGATGTCCTGCTCCTTAACCTTATCCAGCGGAACCTTGGCGATCACCAAGCCGGAACCCATATCATAGATTACTTCGCATCCTTCGATTTGCTGGATGCCTTTGCTCTGTTCTTCTGCCATTCGTTTTCCCTCCTTAGCCATTCTTGAAGCGTCTGCTGTTCGGTTCTTCCCTCTACTAGTTCAGCCTCATACGTGAGCTTGTAGCCGTTCTTCTTGTCCTCAACCCTGTTTACAAGTTTCATGATGCCTCGTACCTCTTTGTTCTCCGGGTACCTGGTAAGCATTGCGGTGCGCATCTTTGTGACCTTCTCCTGTTCGATATTGTCCAGGAGTGTATCTACAAAATCTCTGTTCTGCGCCAGCATATAACACAGTCTGCCGAGGCGGTATGTCTTGTGTGGCACCTTCATCACGTACCAAACGAATACGCTGTCTGCCGCCATCTTCGAGATGCCGAATACCCCAGCCACATAGCCATCAATCAGCAATGCCCTGTTGAACGTCGCCGATGAACCGACAAAGTTGTGAGTCCATAACTCTCTGTAATACTGAGCCTCTGCCGACTTAATCGGGATAACCTGTACCTTGCTATCTTCCCGGATCACATAATCTCTCGGAAGCATACTGCAGTCTAACGGCTGTAACTTACTCTCTGCTGGACGTTTTATCTTCTTACCGTTTGCAAGAGCGGTTGCCTCTTCCTCTCGATTCGTAGTGATGTAAGCATTCAAATCTGCTCTCGTGCCGGAGCGAGCATATATCGTATAACCTACCGCTTCGCCCGCTCTCTTCTCCTGGTAGCAAATAACCAACGCCTTTGCATCCATGCAGAGGTCGTAGAACTGCTGGTGTCCTGTCTCCGGATCAAACAGTTCATACGGCGGTTCCTTCCAGGTCATCTTACCCTGTGTGTCGTAGAACTTCTCATAGCCGGAGAAGTAGGTCGGTGGATTTGCAATAACCAAAGCGTGCGGATCATCCAGTACCTCTTTCAGATGCTCCCACATATCCAACGGTCTGTAGCTCATGCCACCGAGCAGGTTCTTGATTACCTCTATCTGCCGATTGATACTCTCGATGTGTTCCTCTCGTCTGAGGCGTAGGTCTGTGAGTATCTGATAGAAATAATCATTGCCCGCATTTTTCGAGGTTCTGAGGTACAACTGCGCATACAATGCTGTTGCCGGGTCAAGAAGCTCTTCGTCACTAAAGCCTTGTGCATGGATTTCCAGTGGCTCTAATGACTGGCCGGTAATCGCATATCCGAGGACTGTTGACATCATATTGACGTCGCTGGTCTCGATCTGCTCCGGCTTAAACCCATTCTGTACTGCCAGGTTCGCCATTGCAAAGGTACCGGCACACGGCTCAACGAACCTTGTATATCCGGACTTTGCTGCAGTCTCTATCAGAGTAACAAGAAACTTCTGCTCCGACGGGCCTAAGCACCCCAGGAACATTGCTCCCGGATCCATAAAAAATGCCATATCCTTGTCTCCTTCCCTAAAAATTGTTCAATATATACAAAAAGCCGAGGCGGTTCCCTGGTACTGACCCGGGGATTTTTAATACCTGCCTCAGCATATTGCACAAAAAAGACCTCAGACCCGAAGGACACTGAGGTACGTTCCGTGATAATAAATAAGGCACCGTACCCTTTCGGATGCGATGCCGTTGTTTTTGGACCGGAACCCTGCGATGAACAGGACCTTAACTATGGAATAGCCACGTGCTACTTACACCAGTTCCGGATGTTATGATTAAATCCCTGCCAAACCAAACAAACTCAGCTGCTCGTAACCAGGTTCTTCCTTCCTGGTTTCGACTACTTTCTTGACAGGTTCCTTGTTTTCTTTCTTGGCTGCAGACTTCTTGACCTTCGGCTCTGACGGATCGTATAACTCCTCAATCAGTTCTCCGGTCTGCTCCGCCCACCACTCAGCGAATACGGTTCTGTGGCACCAGTCTCCTGGAACTCTCACATCTTCGTAGCAGAGAAGCACAAGTTCTTTCCCTTCTGCCCTTGCTTCCGCATTCATCTTCTCGACCATATCGATGATTCTGTCTGTGCCGATACCTTCCAACTTCTCGTAATATGCAGGCTTGAATCTGTCAAGCTCCATATTCAGCATATAGCCTTTCGGTGCCAGCGAGTAGCACTGCTTTCTCAGCGTGTACCCCAGCGGAAACTTCGGTGTTCCGATGCTTATTCCTACCGGGTAATACTTACCACTCTGTAATTCCTTGTTGCTATACCTGCTAATCCAAATTGCCATCTCAATCACTCCTTTTATGCTGGTTGTTTATAGTTTTATTATACTATACAGACCTGCCTAAGTACACTGAAATAGCCTTATTTAACCGATTGTTCATATTTCCTCTTCGGCTAACTGGCAGGGATTTCGCCCTGCCGTGCCTGCCGTTGGGAAGAAATACAACTGGCTATTTTTAGGGGTGACATTTGGGTTATCGGCTAATTAGCATATTACCACTTGGTAATTCTTTATGCAACCTACTCATTTTCTACCAGGTTGTTTTACAGCCACAGGGAGCGTTTAGAAATCCGCGCCCAGTAAGTAAATAGCCACAATGCCACAAGCTATTCCTATGTCCTTGTAGACGGTCTTATCGCTTATGTTTTCTACTTCCGAAATCTCCTGCACCGTGTAAGGTTTTTCGTCCAGGTACATCATGCTTAACTCCCTATAACGACGCTTCGCCTCTTCGCTTCCGCTCTTTTCGCACTCCTCACGGTACATTTCGGTCGCTTTTTCTATCCGGAACACGCAGTATAAATCCTCTTCACGCTTGCGCTCCGTATCTTTGATTGTCCTCTCGGACTTTCCTGCTATCTCTCTTGTGTTTCCCATAAGGTCCTCAATGAACTTCCATCTCAGTTCTGCCTGCTCCTCCGGAGTGAACTGCTCTCCATCCGATAATGTCGCCTTGATTCTTCTGTATGAGCTGAGCAGTTTCTTTGTCTTTCTGACTTTGCTATCTTCCTTCTTTCTCCTACGTTCTTCCTTCTTCTGCTCTTCCTTGTATGCCCTTACGCCTTCCTTGGCACCGATAGCAGCTATTTGGTTGATCTGTTCCTGCGTTAGGGGGAAGATTGCTTCGCCCTTTTCCTTCTCCTTATTCTCCGTTGCCATAATGTCGCCTCCTTGACTTTTCTCGCATATGCGAGTATAATATTCTCAGTCACGAGTCGTTCCTGCCAAAGGGGCGGCTTTTCTTTTTCTCAACGGTTTCTTGCCTTGCAGGTGGCAAAGTGTGATATGTAGCCAAAGCCTTCTGCACTCTCGGATGATACCTTATCAGCGCATACGACCTCGCCTTCCGGCGTAACTATCTTCTCCTTCGCCTTCACTCCTGCTCCTGGTCTGCGGTAGCTGATCATCGTAGGGTCTACCGGCATATTCTTTCCAGCCTTTGTCTTAACCCACATAATATGACACCCGCAGTTCCTGCAAGTCCCGAACGGATCATGGGACCTCATGGGATTTTATCACTCCTTTCTTTCGTTTTTTAATGCACATTCCAGTGCTTCTCTCAATACGCCGACGTTCAAATCTGCCAGCTCTATGTCTTTTTCATTCAGCAAGTCTATCTGTATTTGAAACCTACTCCTTCTTTCGGTGTAGAACGAGCAATCTCCATATCTGTCACAGGAGCTTTCTGCCGGGATGTCATAATGTATATGTTCATCGCCGTCTATGAAGTGATGCCCGCAGTCGCCTTTACGTTTTGTACAATTTTTGCAATTCATCATCCGCCTCCTACAGTCCGTCGAACCATTCTGACAGTTTTCGTGTGCTTCCATCTGCCATCTCTATTTCAGGCTCTTCTACCATCACCGTTCCGGATATGTTAGCTCTGACCTTGCCCGAAATAATGTGTACTCCATTCTCAGCGGATATTCTTTGAGCCACGGCCTCCATATATCTTTCAAGTGTATAAAGTACGCTTGCGTCAATCGGTTTTCCTATGAACTTTTGAGACATATTTTCAAATTCCTCATAAAATTCGTTTTGTATTCTGTCCCTGGTTTCGACCATTTCTGAAATCATCTTCTTCCCTCCTATATGTTCAACCATATCAAGGCTGCAACTCCTGCTATAAGCATGATCGGTGCCAGGACGATAAACAATACTGCTCCTACCGTTCCTATAAACTCGCCTACCCTTGTTTCGTCGCAGGTATCTATGCCACCACATATGAAATACTGCCCTTCGCCTGTTTCCGGATCAATTACTCTATCGCAGCACTTTCCATTGCATCCATACGTTTGTTGCCGCCTCTTTACCGCTTCCTCTTCGGTCTCTTTGTGCCTTCGCACCTATTTCACCCCCCCCCTTCAATTTTCTTCAATTCCTCAATGCTGATGATCCTGCAGTCCGGGAGCATTATATGCACGTCTCCCAAGTTGACTGCAGTACCCTCAATTCTCATTTTGGGATAGCTCACCAGCACCGAGCATTCCTGCGCTATTCTATGTGCGTTATCTGAGATAATCTTCCGGACTCTCTTCTGATCTGCCACTGAGGTTCGCTTACCGTTGACCGGTATCTTCCGGAACTCAGTCTGCATCTCAGTCTCTCCTTTGTATATCCGCTCATACACGTATAAGAAACCTCTTGCCATGTCATTTATCCTTTCTCTTCGTCCGCTACAATCTTTGCCTTTTCTCCGGTATCTTTGATTTCAAACATCACGCCAGGCTTCAAATATGCGATTGCTACCGGATGCCCGAAGAAATCCTTTGCGGCTCTTCTCAGCTTTTTCTCATACTTTGCCATCTTCTTTGCAGCGTGCGCTCTTACCCATTCTCTCGCAAATTTCATCTGCTCCATATCACTCTCCGGTGTATTCATTCTGTCTCCTTACTTTCTGTTCGATTTCTTAATTCTCTCAATCTCCTGCAGGGAAGGTTTGCCTACGCACTTCTCCATGCCAGCCGCCAGTTCCTTTGCTCCTGGGTTGTTCTTCTCGACTTCATCTGCCAGGTGGCGCAGGACTAAAACTATCAGTCCCGCGTCGTTCTTGGCGTATGGAGATATGCTGTCGATAACCCTCTCTGAGTAATACTGCAGGCCGTGGCTCACCAGGTTCATTGCCTGCTTGGTCTTGCCCTTTGCAATCAATTCATTGCCTCTGTCCACATAACTGCTCACTCTTGGTTTCATCAGTCCCATATCTACTCCTCCGGATCTTCGTAATCGTAACCTTCTGTGTCTGCATCGCCCAGGATGTCGTCTGTAATATCCTCCGGCTCTTCCTCGTTAGGTTCCTCGGCCGGTGTATCTCCCGGCTCTCCGTTGTTCTCTTCTGACGGCGTTTCTTCTGCAGGTTGGGTATCTGTTTTCTCGGTCTCCGCAGGCTTCTCTTCATCTGCCGGTCCAGGTAACGCCGGTCTTACATCTGCATCGATGTATGTACCGTCGATAATATCCTCGTTTCCTTCACCTTCCTGCTTCTGACCTTGCATGAAGTCTGAATCAAAAATCGTTCTCTGCTGGGTGTTCGCAATCGGCTGTAATACATAACAACCAGTCTCTTCATCCATAACCATCTCCATCTCGTTATTGAGATTCCCGCCTTTCTCGTCGGTAATCTTTACTGCAGATGTGACTTTGTGCTTGAACTGCGGCTTGCTAATCTCCCTGGACTCTCCCTTGATATTCGGGTCGTAGTTCGGGATAAATTCCTTCACCATGGTAACGTCAATCTTAATTGTCATACTTCCTTCTTTGGACTGCTTCTCAATCATGTTTCCAAGAAGTCTCTGCAGAACAAAATTCATATCGTGCTTCATATTCTCGAAGGTATTGCTGTCGAAATCCAATTTCTTGTCAAAATCATTCATCACTTACTCTCCTTTGCAATCTTGCCGTATTTGATATTGTTCTCATTCATAAAAGCAATCAGTTTCCCCAGCTGCTCCTTAGTTCCGTCTGCAAAGAAACGTACTCTGTACTTCTTTTCCTGCTCAGGTTCTTCTTTTGGCGCAAACGGATCAACCACCTGCGCCGCTGGTGCCGCCTGCGTTTCTCCGGCTACTGCCTGGGCGAATGCCGATTTTTCAATAGACTCAATCACCTTACCCATTTCGGACTGAGGTTCTGTCTGTTCGACTTCTGCGGCGGCTTCCTGTGCTTTCTTAGCTTCTGCCGCTTTACGCTCCGCTTCTTCTGCCTCACGCTTTGCCTGCTCCTCAGCTTCCTTCTGCTTGCGGATTTCTTCCTGGCGTTTTCTCTCGGCCTCTTCCTCAGCCTTACGGCGCTTGTCCGCTTCCAGTTTTTCTTCCAGGTCTGCCAGCCTCTTGTTCTCTGCCAGGGCCTTGCTGAGGTCCAGGGTCTTGATATACACATCCTTCGCATTCAGCTTATACTTACTATCCAGGCTGTCGATAGTCTCCAAATCTGTCTTAACCGTGTCGATCTTGTCCACGATTTCCTTCTGTGCGGTTGCCAGCTTATATGTCTGATTAAGGTAACGGCTGTCGAAAATCTTTTCAAACGGCAATACCTCGGCCAAATCTCCGATATTTTCATCGTAGGTAGCCTTGATAGCCGCTTTCTTTTCTTCCTTCTGTTTCTCCTCGAACGCCTTTACCTGCTGGTCGATCAGTGCGACCGGCTCATTGATAAGTGCCGTGATTTCCTTTAGCTCTGCCTCGAACACTGCATAAGGCTCATTGATGATGTTCTTTACCTGCTTTCTTCTCTCCTCAATAGCCTTAATGAGCTTGTTCAGCTCTGCCCTGTCATTCTTCGCTGCCTTAATGTTTTCCTCTGTGTAAACCACATTCTCGTAGCCAGCAATCTTGGCTCTTACTGCAGCCTCCAACTCTTCCTTGTTCCACTGAATGCGTCTGAGGAAACCATCCTCTGTCGGGTTAATCAGTCTGAACTCCATTTTCCCTGCCGGTACTACCGCTGTCTCAACAACTTCTGCTTCCACTGTTTCAGTTTTCTTTATTCCTGCCATTGTCTACCTCCTAAATTTGATCCGGTCCTACGACCTTTATCATCACATCAACCCTCGGCGTTTCTGGGTAAAACTTCCTTACCTGTGCATCCACGACTGCCGAATCATCGTGGTACGCTACCAGGTTTAGACTGTCGCAAACAATCTTGCCGATATTATCCCAGTCCGGCTTCTTGGTTGGTCTGATCCTGTGTTCCAACATTTCCCTGCGCTTCTTCTTGTTGGTGGACTTCGGAATTTCGTAATATGCAATTATCCTTACATCCAGCATTGCCCCTTCCGGAAACATCTTTCCTTTGGCTGCTTCGTTGTAAAACAGCTTCACCAGGTTTTCATAACTGGTGGTCTCTTTCGGGGTGTACGTCTTAACATACGCCCCAGCTCTTGAAAACTTCGGTCTCTGTTTCCCGAATGGCTGTCCTGGTATTGTGAAACGAATCTGCTTCATATCTTCATCCACTTTCTGCCTCCTATGCCTTGTCGCCAATCTCGGCCGACATCTTATCCGTCACCTTCTTGGCTGTCACCTTCGTTTTTCCGCTTGTTGCTTTGTAGAGTTCTGCCTTATCTGTGCCTTCCTCCACATACACCTTCAAGTAGTAATCTAACTGCTTTCCGGTCTCTGTCTTTTTTCTCTTTCCTGGCCCGACGGTATAACCGTTCTCGTGCAGGATTGCCGTAACCGTCTTGCGATCTTCCAGCTTGTCAATGCTGATTTCTGCCACCTTAATCAATCCCATGCTGTCATTCCTCCATTAAATTCTTCATGGCATCGAACCTCTTCGACGCCGCCTTTTCTCTCCAACTTCTGCCTGCAAACCTTACCGGAAAGCACATCTCAAATATTCTGTCATAGATACGTCTGTATCGGATGTCCTCTGACTCCTGCATATCCTTCAATGTCATATTCGTAGTGAGGATCAACGGCTTTCCGGATAAATACCTGCTGTCGATGATGTTGTACACCTTCTCTAACGCATAATCGGTACTTCTCTCTGCTCCCAGGTCGTCGATAATCAACAGCTTTGCCGCATTCAGTCCCGCCATTATTCTTTCTTCCTCGTCGGGGTTGCCCTGGATGTTCTGCAGTATCTTCACGAATGATGTCATAACCACCGGGATCATCTGATCCAGCAACTCATTCGCAATGCAGGCGGCCGTGTAACTCTTCCCGGTTCCGACCGTCCCCCAAAACAACAACCCTTGGCGTTTCTCGTACATTTCGTCAAACCTTTTCACGTAATTGCCTGCGAGGTTGTAGATTTTCTGATTGTCTCCGTCCACCTGGTATCCGTCCAGCCTTGCCGCTTTCAGCTTGGCGTCCATAAGGCTGCTGGCTTTCAATCTTTCCAAGCGCTGCATTTCCTGTCTCTTCTTTTCTTCCTCTTCCTTGCGTTTGTTCTCCTCAACCTTGCACTTACAGATACATGGAACAATTATCTCCCTGCCGCCGGTAAAATCCGACGCTGGCAACCTGGTCTGCTTTTTGGTTCTGCAGACTCCACAGTAAAGCAGTCCGTCTTTGCCGATGTAGTCGCCCTCATTCTGCTCTGTCTCGAATGCTTCTGCAGGTAATACCTTCTGCAAATCCAAATTCATCGTCACTCACTCCTTCCGAACGGATTCTCGTTGTCGTCGTACTCTGCCTCGCTCTGTACCGGCTTGTCCTTTGGCAGATAGTCCAGGAACGGCGTTGACTCTCCTAAGAATGTCTTGCCATGCTTTATGTACATTGTCTCTGTTCTCTGCTTCTTACACTGTGCCGCATAGTTCTTTACCGCTTCATACAACTGCTCGTGGGAGAAGCCATCTTCCAGGCGGGCCTTATACTTCTTGTATGCCTGCCCTTTATCAACCTTCCTCGGGTATGCCTCCCACAGTTCCTCGAAATCCGTGGTGTAATTACCAATCGCCTTATTTGACTTCTGTTCTGCAGGCTGTACCGGTTCTTTCGGCTCCGGAAGTTCCGGCGTTTCTGTGCTTTCTCCTGCCAGTGCTTCCTTCTCAGCCTTCATACGGTTGTAATATTCTCTCTGCCTGTCAGCCTCACTGGACGACTGGCCGATGAAGTTCTGAATATCCATCATGTAAATTGCTCCGTTATCGAGCATCTCGATTAAATCCAGCTTTTTGAATACATCCAATGCTTTCTCGACGGTGCCTACCTGGTGCCCTGTCAAAGTTGCCAGGATTTCCGGCGTGTACGGAATCACATTTCTATACATCAACCTGCCGGAATTGCTCAGGCTTTTCAGATAGAGTTTCAGCAGGATATTGCTGTATAAATATCCATCCTTCATACTCTCCAAAATCTTCATCTCGTCCGTGTCGAAAAAGTCCTCTTTCAGCTTTAGGTAGTAATATTTTCTGTTGTCTGCCATTCAGTCACCGCCTATCTCCTTAAATGCCTGCTGTCAAGTCCATAATCGAGATCGGCTTCTTTAACACTCTGTTGTGTCTGCAGCAATCGCACAATTCGCATCTGTCCGGCTCAACCTCTCCATTCTTAACTCTGAGGATTCTCGGCATATTCATTTCTACCATGTGCAACGCTTCCTGCAGATAGTTGTCTGTTACGTGGATAATGCGGATGTCCGGCTCTGTCTGCTTCGTTGCTCCTGCAATGAAGAACGGCAACTTCTCGCCTGTATTCTGTCTCACGATTTCCTGGTAGACCGCACCCTGGATGTCGTAACCCCAGTAACGGACAAAATCGAGGTAGCCGATGTCTTTTACCCACTTCAAATCCGTAATGGATGCCATAACCTTCAAATCAACGATAGCCACTCCCGGAATGTATGAGTCCATCTTGATCTTCCACTTCGCTCCGAACAATTCTCCTGTCATAATGACCTGCTTCTGACCGCTCATATACTTCATGAAGTATTCGTCTCGCTCAATACGTGCAATGATCTCTTCTGCCTGCTTGAAGTTCGCCTTTAACTCTCCCTTCTGAGTGAAGATTTCCGGATTGTCCTTTTTGAACTGTTCCAGGCTTCCCTCGAAATAACTGTCCACATAGCTTCCTACCAGCAGTGCTGTACTCTTTTCATCCTCCCAGCGTCCGTTCAGTTTCTCCATTCCGTAGAACTCGCAAGGCATCTTGCCGTAGGTTCCGGCAAAATCCTTGTACCCCGATACGCTCATGTACTCCTTGTTAGCCTCCTGGCTATAATAATTTTCTGATGTCAGCTGCATTCTTCTTCCTCCTATTCAACCTCTTCCAAATCTAAGCCGCCGATCTGCTGTTCCTCTTCTTTCTGCTCGATATTACCGAACGGGTCCTGTGCCTCTACGATGTCTGGCTGGTTGTCACCGTAACTTCCTTCGCCGTCCTCGTCGTAAACCTTCTGATCGTCCTGGATTGCTCTCTGCATATCCACTGACAAAATACCCCACTTGCTGAGGAGCATCTTAATAACCGTCTTTAATGCCATTGCCTCAAAATCTGTCGTCCACTTACTGCCCTTCTTGTTATTTTCCAAGTCGTATCTGTACGCTGTCGAATACTTGCGGGCATGGTTCTCAACCTCTGCCGTTGTCATAAACAGTTCTTTTCTGAAACCGGTTAATAACTTAAACCAGGCATAATAGCCAGCGATGTTCTCCGATTTTCCTTCGGCTCTCTGCGTACACTTCGAGAAATCCGTCACAAACTCAACCTCTCCGGTAATCGGATTGTATGAAACCAGCTCGTCCTTATAGACAACCGAGCAGTTCATCTTTTCATAATATCCGGAGCGGATCGCCAGCTGGATAAATCCCTTGTACATCATCTGAAACTGTGCTTCCGGATGTTTCTCCCACTGTCTCGTCTGCGGATTGTACTTATTGTTGTTGTAAGGCACGATTGCCGCAAACCCTAAATTGCTGTCAATCGGCAAATCGTAGGTTGCTGCTACAAACGCTGCGCTCATGATCGTTGTTGCCGGGCATTTCTTTAACTGTGCTGATCCAGCAACCACATTCGTAATGGATGCTAAAAACTGTGGTGCTTTCTGCCCTAAGACTTCCGTAAATTTCTTCTTTACTGCGTCCTGGGAAATCATGCTCTTAACCTGCGCTGCTACACTTAACTGCGTTCCCTGCTGTGTTGCCACTGCATTCTGTTCTGCCATACTACCTTTCCTCCTTTTCTGCTTCCGTGAGGCTTTCGCCACACAACTTTAATATTTCTTCTGCGCTCATATCATCCACGCATTCTTCACAAATCTTCCCTTCCGGAGAATCCCAAAACTTATCTCCTGCCAGGATTCCATACCCGCATTTCACACATTCGTGAACCGGTACCGGCTCCGGTGCGTTCGGGCATCTTGGATGGCATGGGTTCATACCGCATTCTGCACACATATTCCTTCTGCCTCCAATCTTCTCAAAAACGTCGTAGCATTTACCGAGCATCTGAACAGATAGTTCTTAACCTCGTCCTTGAATAACAACGGCAGGTATTCCTCTCTGTTCTCAATCTTGCATATATCCATCTTCCGGTTGCACAACCATAAGATTTGCTCAGCCTCTTCATCTGAGATGTGAATTTCTTTCTCTCTGTACTCGTCTACAATTTTCTGCAGCTCTTCGCTCATAGGCTTTCTCCTCTCTCCATTCTTCAATGAAGTCCGGCAGGTACATTCTCGCCTCATTTACAAAATATCCGACGATCATCACCACTGGTAAAACCAGCCACTCGCCGCCGTAGGCTTTATATCCTCTCTCGATGTACGCTGCTTCAACCGATACTTTTGTGAGGGCCAGTCCCAGGCTTACCCAAAACCAATACAGTCTCACAAATCTTCTGACTTTCTTTCTAAATCTTCTCATACCGCCTGTTCCTTTCACTTATAGAAGTAGTGCTTGCCGTACTTGAAAAGAAATTCCAAATTCTCGCTGTGCCACTTACTGTCGCTCTTGCTCTCAAAATACAAAGCATCCTGGCTTTCGTTCCAATGGTCTACCTGGATCAGCTTCAATGCTTCGTAACACTCCTCGTCCGGCTCTACTGCATCGTATCTTCCGTTTGCAACTGGACTGAACTGGTTCTTCTGAAAAATCACTTCCTCGATTGTGTCCGGGAACTCATTGCTCCAAACTCTGTTGAGGACTACCAGCATAACCAGTGCCTTTCCTTTCACGCCTTCGCTCTCAGCTTCGGCCATTGCTATCTTGCATAGCAGGTAAGAATCGTCCTTGTCCCAATCCATACTTGCAATCAACGGTTCTTCTGTCTCAACTGCCTTTGCTGTCTCCGTTGGTTGCGTTGTCTCTTCGACCTCCGGCATATACGTCGTCTCTGCCACTTCCTCTGTGGCTATGTAGACCGGCCGGCTTTTTTCTTTCTCCTGCCCGAGCGTTTCTGAAATGCCACTTACTGCAAAACAGGCAGCTCCGACCATCGTTGCCATTCTTGCCGCAAACAATATTCTTCGCTTACTTGCTTTCTTCAATTCTGAACTCCTTTCCGGCGTTGCTCCGGCTTACTTGCCGTTCAAATACTTCTCTCCGGCAATTTTCATTTCGCTTATTACCTCTGCCATCTTTTCGAGCTGCCCGATGATTTTTTCCAAGGCTGGTAATTCATCCTTTGTGATTTTTCCATCTGCAGTTATCTCGATCAGACTGTCTCGCATATTCTTCAATGAATCCTCATTGAAGTTCTGCAAAAGCCTTAGTGCAATTCCTTCTAAACTTTTTTCTTCGGTTGCCAGTGGTAGGAATCCGTGTACCGGGCATTCTCGCATACAGTACCCAGTAATCAATTCCGGGGCGTTGTAGAGGTCAGCCATAAGCACCACCTTGTCCACCGGGACAACCTTCGTGTTGCCAAGCTCATAATCTGCCAATGTCGAAACCGATATTCCCAACAGTTCTGCAGCTCCTTCACGGCTCCATAGCCTCTCGTTGTACGTTGCCGCCTTTTTCCTGGCCTGGAAATACATATTTGTGTTCTCGTTTGTAGGGCCTCTTCCCATTTCTTGTTACCTACCCTTCCGCTATAATTTACTTATCAGCTGGAACAGCGACCAGGTTGATTCCGAGCAGGTTATTCACCCCGCTTACGATTGCTTTGTTCATCATCTTGCCGTTAATTACCAGTGACAGCCGATCCCTGGAGACATCCAGCTGCTTCGCCAGCTCATTGACGGTCATGCTCTGTTTTACCAGTTCCACCTTCACTGTCTGACACCATTCATCGGACGGTGTTTCGGTTCTCTCCGGCAGTCCTTCCGTTCCAAGCACTTCGTTGATCTTCTCAGCGATTACCTTGTAACTCGAATTGGAATATCTGCCGTTGACTACCTGGGAAACAGTAGCATTGCTGTAACCGATTTTTTCGGCCAGCTGCTTCAATGTCATATCGTGGTCGATTACTGCTTTTTTAACAGCTTTGCCCCACTGTGATGTTTCCTGCTTCATGCTTGCGTTTCACTCCTTTCTCGCATTTGTGTAAAAACTATTTATCTTTTCTGATTTGCGTGCTATAATGTAAGTAAACCTCTTTACAAACTCGCAAACAGACGCACGAAATACAAGCACAATCTCTCGGCTCGCAACTTTGAGTTGTTTTGTATTTCATGTATTTATTATAGCACGTATCTGCGAGTTTGTAAATGTTTTTACTCTTATTTGCGTATTATTTTTACCACGGAGGTTGCCTATGGAAATCATCGAAAGAATCACTGAAACCCTTGAAAAAACGGACAAAAAGGCTACTGATCTGTGCGACCGCCTCGGCATTCGGACATCTACGATGTCTACCTGGAAAACTCGCAATAGCGACCCGCCAGCGAAATACATCAAACCGATTGCAGACTTCCTGGGCGTGTCAGTTCATTACCTATTGACCGGCGAAGAGGCTCCTGCCCGCAAGCTCACCACTGCAGAAGAGGACGAACTTCTCGAACTGTACCGGGCATTGCCACAGAACAAACAATTTGAGTTTATCGGGGAGCTCAAGGGATTTCTGAAAGCCTATACAGAGTCTCAGAAATACCTCGACAAAGAAAAAAGATTATCAGTTTAGAATGGTACCGACTTTACGACCGGTACTGAGGAGATGTGCCTATGAATAACAAATACTTTGAGCTGGCACGCAATGAGGAGAGGTCCGGGAACGATGCCGCTGCATTGCTTCTTTATCTCTCCTCTTTTTGTGACAGTTGCAATCACGGCACCAGGAACCGCTCCTACGGTGTCGTAGCAAAGATCCGGCACCTGCA
The DNA here is from genome assembly GCF_009874105.1 of Clostridium sp. BIOML-A1. Taxonomy (NCBI): domain Bacteria; kingdom Bacillati; phylum Bacillota; class Clostridia; order Eubacteriales; family Clostridiaceae; genus Clostridium; species Clostridium sp. BIOML-A1. The sequence goes on from NZ_WWTL01000015.1 coordinate 53,934, forward strand.
GCACCGGCTTATGCTCACTGACCTGCAGTTGTTCGGATTGGTTCACTCATACGGTCCGCTTACGGACTCTGAGTGCAAGAAACTTTTAGACTGTTCCATACGTGGTACCGGTATCTCCGGTTACGCCTATGGATATTAACAAATTCTCAGAGCGTCTTTCACATTGTATGCAGGAACGCCACTTGAACGGTAACGACCTTGCCGTTCTTTCCGGTGTGACTGCCGCTACAATCTCACGCTACCTCAACGGACTGCGAACACCGACCGTCGATAATGTCGTTCTACTAGCTGATGCCCTCGATGTGTCCGTAGATTACCTTCTTGGACTGCATAATGTCCCGGAGGATAAAATACTCGTGTCCTTGTATTCCGTCGCTTCCAGCGACGATAAGCGTGTCCTATGGACGCTCCTGGAAAGATACGGAGGAAACCATGGAACAACTAAACGGCAATGAACCATTTACCCTGCACGGTTCAGATACTTCTATCATGCTGCAGGATTTTTGGCGTTGGGCGTATTCTGATCTGCTCAACAATACCCACCGTGGAGTGCTTGCCGAATTTCTCGTACACTCTGCCCTGGAAACAAAAGATGTCGCACGTGCCGACTGGTTACCGTTCGACCTTACTTCTCCTTCCGGTCTCCGGATCGAGGTCAAGTCGTCTGCTTATCTGCAGGCGTGGACTCCGGAAGATGTATTCTCACAGATTAGCTTCGACATTGCAAAGAAATTTGCCTGGGATGGAGCTACCTACGCCTCTATGGCTATGCGTAACAGTGATTTGTATGTGTTCTGCGTCTTTACCGCTCGTACACGAGATGTTTCAATTCTTGATCTCGACTACTGGGACTTTTATGTTCTACCTACCTCGGTTCTTAATGAGAAGGTGCCGGAGCAAAAAACAATCACGCTCTCTTCCCTCCTCAAACTTGAACCAGCAAAAGTGGATTTCGCTGGCCTGCCTGCGGCTGTGGAATCAGTAAGGTTACCGGATGAAACTACCTAACGGTTACGGCAGCGTAACCAAACTTTCCGGCAACAGGCGTAAGCCGTACCTGGCCCGTGTTACTCTCGGCTGGATCACGGACGAACAGACCGGAAAGACCGTACAGAACCGTGTTCCTCTTGGGACATTCAAGACTAAGAAGGAAGCTCTGCAGGCACTCGCTGAGTACGGAGCTAATCCTTACGATATACAAAATGCCGCTATGACCCTGGCGGAACTCTACGACAAATGGACTGCAGCTTACTTTCCTACCCTGGAAAGCGAATCATCCTGCCGTACCATTAAGTCAGCGTGGAGTTACTGCCACGCCATTGCCGGGATGCGTGTTAAGGACCTTCGTGCCCGCCACATCAAGGGCATAATGGAAAATGGCTACATTATTCCTTCACGTGGAGCCAATAAGGGCGAAAAGGTGCTTGCGTCTGCAGGCACAAAATCCCGGATCAAGTCTATGTTTAATTTAATGCTGGACTATGCGCTCGAATATGAGCTTGTTGATAAGAACTACGCCCGCACATTTGAACTGTCGGACGACATCATCAAAGAAAAGGAAGAAGCAAAACGCGGCCACATCATCTTCCAGGACTCAGAAATGCAGACACTTTGGGATAACGTCGGCAAAATCCGGTTCGTGGACTGGGTTCTCATACAGTGCTACATGGGATGGCGGCCGCAAGAACTCGCCATACTGGAACTAGAGGACGTACATCTTGACGAACGCTATATTGTCGGTGGTATGAAAACACAGGCTGGGCGACACCGTATGGTGCCTATCCACCCAAAAATATTTGACCTGGTTAAGAAAAACTACGACTATGCCCTTGAACTTGGAAGCCACCGGCTCTTTAATGATCCGGATTCTCCGAAGGGCGGCATGGCAATTACCTACGACAAATATGCCGGCCGTTTCGATAAAGTGATCGCCGCTCTCAAACTCAGAGACGATCATCGACCGCATGACCCTCGAATGACATTCATCACCATGGCAAAGAAAGCCGAGGTTGACGAATACACAATCAAAAAACTTGTCGGTCACAGAATCACCGACATAACAGAGGCAGCTTATACAGACCGTGACTTAGAATGGCTCAGAGCCGAACTTGAAAAGATACCGTAACCCTCGTGGTTGCGGTATTTCCGTTTTCTGCAGATAGTCAAAAAAGTGTTACCTTCTTCGTGTTTCCTACTTGTTACCTACCGGTTTCCTACTTTCCCGTTTTCACCACTTTTTACACCATCTCACACCAAATTTCATTTTTCCACTTCCGGGTACCAAAAAAGTACCGCAATCACTGTGATTACGGTACTTCCTGGGTTTAACATCTTTTCAATTTGTAAAGTCTATTTAGAACTTACCAGCCTCGGCTGCTTCCTCAACAGAAACAGCTACAGCAACTGTCATACCAACCATAGGGTTGTTACCAGCACCGATCAGACCCATCATTTCTACATGAGCAGGTACGGATGATGAACCAGCGAACTGAGCGTCACTGTGCATACGTCCAAGTGTATCTGTCATACCGTAGGAAGCAGGACCTGCTGCCATGTTATCTGGGTGAAGTGTACGACCTGTACCACCACCTGAAGCAACTGAGAAGTACTTCTTTCCTAACTCGTTACATTCCTTCTTGTAAGTACCAGCTACCGGATGCTGGAAACGAGTTGGGTTTGTTGAGTTACCGGTGATAGATACATCAACACCCTCTTTGTGCATGATAGCAACACCTTCTGGTACAGAGTTCGCACCATAGCAGTTAACCTTTGCACGAAGTCCTTCTGAGTAAGACTTTCTGAATACTTCTTTAACTGTGTTTGTATATGGATCATACTCAGTCTCAACAAATGTGAAACCGTTAATTCTTGAAATAATCTGAGCAGCGTCCTTACCAAGACCGTTTAAGATAACACGAAGTGGCTCTTTACGAACTTTGTTAGCTTTCTCTGCGATACCGATCGCACCTTCTGCTGCTGCAAATGACTCATGTCCTGCTAAGAAACAGAAGCACTTTGTCTCTTCTTCCAGTAACATCTTACCAAGGTTACCATGTCCAAGACCAACCTTACGTGTATCAGCAACTGAACCTGGGATACAGAATGACTGAAGGCCTTCACCGATTGCTGCTGCAGCTTCTGAAGCCTTTCTGCAGTTCTTCTTGATTGCGATTGCTGCACCTACTGTGTATGCCCAGCATGCATTCTCAAAACAAATAGGCTGAATGCTCTTTACCTGATTGTATACGTCTAAACCAGCATCCTTTGTGATCTTCTCTGCCTCTTCGATTGAGGAGATACCGTAGCTGTTTAATACTTCATTGATCTGTTTGATTCTTCTTTCATATGATTCAAATAATGCCATTATATCGTTACCTCCTTCTATTATTTCTCAATCTCTTTGTCTGTACGTGGGTCGATGAGTTTAACTGCATCTGCAACACGTCCATACTGTCCACATGACTTCTCATAAGCTGTGTTAGGGTCATCACCCTTCTTAATGAAATCAGTCATCTTACCAAGGTTAACGAATTTATATCCAATGATCATACCCTCTTCATCAAGAGCGATAGCATTTACATATCCTTCAGCCATCTCAAGATATCTAGGACCCTTCTTTAATGTACCGTACATAGTACCAACCTGTGAACGAAGTCCCTTACCAAGATCTTCAAGTCCGGCACCAATAGCAAGTCCGTCCTCTGAAAATGCGCTCTGTGAACGACCATATACGATCTGTAAGAATAACTCTCTCATAGCTGTGTTGATAGCATCACAAACAAGGTCTGTGTTAAGAGCTTCCATAACTGTAAGTCCCGGAAGGATCTCTGCTGCCATAGCTGCTGAATGAGTCATACCTGAACATCCAACTGTCTCAACTAATGCTTCCTGAATAATTCCTTCCTTAACATTTAATGTCAGCTTGCAGGCACCCTGCTGTGGTGCACACCAGCCAATACCATGTGTAAAGCCTGAAATATCCTTTACTTCTTTTGCCTGTACCCATTTTGCTTCTTCTGGAATTGGAGCACATCCATGATGTACGCCCTGTCCAACTGGGCACATGTTTTCAACTTCCTGTGAATAAATCATTGTGAATCTCCTTTCGAAATATGAAAATCTGCTTAAAGCGGTTATGAATATCTATTCTTTTTTCGTAACCATCAGACATATTTTCTCATAAACCGTCAATTAAGTCTATACCAATTAATAAAAAATATCAATAAGTTTGTCTAAAAATTTGCCATGTTTTTAGATTCATATTATAATTATTTTGGTTTGCTTTTATCTTTTTAGATTTCGGTAAACCAATCCTACATTGTATAAAGAAAAGAGGAATACATATGCGTTTTATAGATCTACATGTCCATACAACTGCTTCGGATGGTTCTTTTACTCCATCTGAAGTGTGCCAGATGGCTCTTGATAAGGGACTTGCCGCTCTGGCGATCACCGACCACGATACGGTTGATGGAGTCCCGGAAGCAATCCGGTTCATGGAAAATCATCAGCCGGTCCCGGATACACAGGATTCTCTCCCTATGGAATTGATTCCCGGTATCGAACTTTCGTGCAACTATGGTTCACGCGAGATCCATATTCTGGGCTTCTATATGGACTATACCAATCCCGGACTTCTTGCTGAATTGAACGCTTTAAAAGATGCACGTTTTAATCGAAATGTGGAAATGTGCAAGCTGTTTCAGCGTGACGGCATCGATATGACCATTGAAAAACTTCAAGAGGGAAATCCGGATACAGTCATTACCCGTGCGCATTTTGCAAGAGTTCTGATTGAGGACGGCATTGTCAAGAACAAGGATCAGGCATTTAAAAAATACCTTGGCGAAAAATGCAGATACTATCTTCCGAAACCGGAGGTCACATGTGAACGTGCTCTCTCGATCATCAACCAATATGGCAAATGTGCAGTTCTCGCACATCCATTACTCTATAAGCTTGGTTATAACCAGATTGAGGAATTACTGGACTATCTGAAACCACTTGGGTTAAAGGGCTTAGAAGCTTATCATTCTTCTAATAATTCCTATGAGAGCGGAAAGCTCCGAGCGATCGCAGACAGACATGACTTGTTTGTCTCCGGCGGTACGGATTTCCACGGTGTGATCAAACCAGACATCTCTCTCGGAACCGGTCGCGGCGGTATGCGGATCACCACCGGAATTCTGGACAATATAAAAGCGCATCTTTTTTGAAGAACAGAAAAAAATCTCCATATTCAGATTTTCTACTGAACATGGAGATTTTTCTGTTCTGACATCTTCTTATCTAAAAAGATATTCTTTATTTCTTTTCCTTATCTTCTTCCACTACTGCTGCATTCTTCTTTTCAAGCTCAGCAACTGCATTCTTATGCATTGGAATACGACAGTTCTTGTTATTACCAAACTCAACAATGATAGTTGTGTCATCTACAATATCAAGGATTGTGCCATAGAAACCACTGGTTGTCATAATATTGTCACCCGGTTCCATCTGGTTATGCATTTCCTCTGTCTTAGCCTTCTGCTTCTTCTGTGGACGGATCATCATGAAGTAGATAATTGCAGCAAAGATCAGGATATATACAACGATAAACATTGTGCTGCTACCTGTATTTGCTGGTGTACTACCGCTTAAAACCATTCCTAATGTGTTCATAATATTCTCCTTCTAAACTTCATTTGATGTTAAACTCTCTATCATAGACTTTTTATACGATGCATATGAGCCTTCTTCGATAGCCTGTCTAATCTCTTTCATCATATTATTATAAAAATACAAATTATGCAAGACGCAAAATCTCATACCAAGCATTTCATTTGCCTTTAACAGATGTCTGATATAACCTCTGCTGTAATGCTGACATGCCGGACATCCGCAGCCTTCTTCAATCGGTCTGTCATCTGTCTCATATTTTGCATTCTTCAGATTCAGTTTTCCATGTTTTGTGTATACATGTGCGTGTCGTCCGTTTCTGGATGGATATACACAGTCAAAGAAATCCACACCACGGTCAACTGCTTCGAGTATATTGATCGGCGTTCCGACACCCATCAGATAAACCGGCTTATTCTCAGGAAGATATGGCACGGTTACATCCAGAATATGATACATTTCCTCCGCTGTCTCTCCAACAGCCAATCCACCAATAGCATACCCCGGCAGATCCAGCTCCGCAATTCTTTTTGCATGGTCAATACGAATATCCTCATATACTGCGCCCTGATTGATTCCGAATAGCATCTGTTCCTTATTGATCGTATCCGGCAGGCTGTTTAAACGTGTCATCTCTGCCTTACAGCGCTCCAGCCAACGATAGGTTCTGGCAACCGAATTCTCCACATAAGAACGTTCCGCCTTTGCAGGTGCACACTCGTCAAACGCCATTGCGATCGTAGATGCAAGATTAGACTGGATCTGCATACTTTCCTCCGGTCCCATGAATATCTTGCGTCCATCTACATGCGAGTTAAATGTAACGCCTTCTTCTTTAATCTTTCGAAGTCCTGCAAGCGAGAACACCTGAAATCCGCCGGAATCCGTAAGAATCGGACGATCCCAATACATAAACTTATGTAAACCGCCCATTTTCTTCACAACCTCATCACCCGGTCTTACATGTAAATGATAGGTGTTTGATAATTCAATCTGACAGCCGATTTCTTTCAGATCTGTCGTAGCAACTGCGCCTTTGATCGCAGCAGCAGTTCCCACATTCATGAATACAGGAGTTTCCACTGTACCATGAACAGTCGTAAAGGTAGCTCTTTTTGCTCTGCCATCTTTACAAATAATTTTATACATAATTACTCATTCTCCTTTAATATTCTTTCTCTATAATGCCCCAGTCTGAACGGAAATGCAACAGTTTCTTCTTATTAATTTTATTCCTATCCACAATACGGTTGAAAATTGTAATATTTGTACCAAATATAATGACTATTTTTTATTTACTCACTCTATTTTTAGTCATATTTACTTGTTTTTTATCAATTTTCATCGTCCTTTACCGAACCTTTACCGAAAAATATTGACTTTTTGTGCAATCTTCCTATAATGATAAACGGAAAAAAAATATTATAAATAAGAAGAGATACTACCATTATGATTTTCAGGTATCTCTCAAGAAGGAGGAAACATGTTAGCATCCATCTTAGCAGTAACCATCTTCCTGGCTATGTTTGTGCTGATCGTTCTTGATAAGATCGAACATTATCTTATAACGCTGGGCTGTGGATTACTCACCATCATCTTTGTCCTTGGTATCTGTCTGCACAGTGGACAGGCTATCATGGAAGTGTTAAACGTTAAAAGCATTTTTACAACCAGCTTTTGGCATACAGTTGGACAAGCATCTGAAGATTCCAACGGTATCAGCTGGGCGACCATTATTTTTATCGCCGGTATGATGGTCATGGTTGAAGGTATGAAACGTGCAGGTTTCTTTACATGGCTCTGCATGCTGATTGCAAAGCTTGTACGATACAGAATTGTTCCGATTCTGATCACCTTTATGATCCTGTCAGCATTTCTTTCTATGTTCATTGCAAGTATCACAGTTATTCTGTTCCTTGCAGCTGTAACAGTAGAACTCTCACAATTATTAAAATTCAATCCGGTTCCAATGATCTTGGCAGAAGTCTTCTGCTCCAACCTCGGTGGAACTGCTACCGTCTGTGGTGATCCACCAAACATTATCATCGGTACCTCACTTGGATTTTCATTCTTTGATTTCCTGACAAATACAGGTGTATTTGTTCTTATTTCACTGGTAATTATGATTGTCTATTTTTATCTTGCTTTTCATAAGGAATTAAAGCAAAATGAAGGTGGGGTTGATACCTCAACAATACCAAGTCCTTCAGAAGCAATTACAGACAAATCCGGATTTATCTTCAGCTGTGTTATTTTCCTGCTTTCTGTTGTTCTGCTTCTTACACAGACACAGACAGGGCTGACAGTTGCTGCGATTGGTGTTATAATAGCTATAATCACACTGATCTGTTCCGGCAGACATGGACTGGAACTTTTAAAGAAGATTGATTACAAGACACTCTTATTCTTTATTGGTTTATTTGTTGTCGTTGGTGGTTTGGAGCAGACCGGTATTCTGGAAGTCATTGCAAAATTCATCAAAAACGTCAGCGGTGGAAATATGTATATCATGGTTGCTATTATCATCTGGCTCTCAGCTATCTGCAGTGCCTTTATCGATAATGTTCCATTTGCTGCTACTATGGTTCCTGTTATCAAAGAACTTGCAGCAGGTAATGGTGGGGTTCTTGCCGTCCTTGCCTATTCATTAGCCATTGGTACAGATATTGGTGGAAATGCAACGCCTATCGGTGCTTCCGCAAATGTTGTTGGTACTTCAGTAGCTGCTAAAGCAGGTCATCCGGTCGGATGGGGCGAATATTGTAAGAAGATGGCTCCTGCTACTATTCTTGTTATGATCATTTGTACACTCGGTGTATTTATTCGATATAACAGCGTCTTCTAAGAAACTTACATATTTTTAGGGAGGTTATAAAATATGGACAAACAGGTTATTATCACAATCGGTCGTGAATATGGAAGTGGCGGACATGTAATTGCTCAGGACATTGCAAAACGTTTTAATGTCCCATATTACAATCGTAATCTAATTGAAGAAGTTGCAAAACAGAATAATTTTGATACAGATAATATTAAAGACTATGATGAGTCACCTAGAAAATATCTGTTCTCTCGTACCGTTCAGGGATACAGCAATTCTCCGGAAGAGATTCTTGCCGGTCTTCAGTTCGATTTTATAAAAGAAAAGGCAGCATCCGGAGAATCCTTTGTAATTGTTGGCAGATGTGCCGACTATATATTAAAGGATATGGATTGTGTAGCTTCATTCTTTATTGTTGCTGATAACGAAGCAAAGTTACAGCGTACTATGGAAACCAAGCAGTTATCCCAACGTGATGCTGAAGCTACGATCAAACGTCATGACCGTAACAGAAAAACATATTACAAGGATCACACTGATATGGAATGGGGCAACAGTAAGAACTATGATATGACGATCAATTCAACCGTCCTGGGCTTCAAAAAGACCGCCGATATCATTGAAGATTTTGTAAAAACAAAATTTGATCTGTAATTCCTAATTTACTGATAAAAACAAAGCCGGGTATGAAATATCATATCCGGCTTTCTGCTTTATTCATATCTCTCGTCAATTACACGTTTTGTCTTCTTCTCACTTCTTGGAAGCACCCCAATCTCTACAACCTTAACAAGTGGGGTAAATCCAATCCGACTCTTTACTCTCTCTGCAATACGCTTAGATAACTCTACGAAATCTACGCTTCCATCCGTCTCTACATAGATTCTCATTGTATCTTTTCCATCCAGATGGGAGATGCGAATCTGATATTCACTTGATAATTCAGGGAACTCCTTCAATACTTCTTCAATCTGGCTTGGGAATACATTTACACCTTTAATCTTCATCATATCATCCGTTCTTCCCATAATCACACCTAACCTTGGATGCTTGCATCCACATGGGCAATCTCCCGGAATAATTCTTGAAAGATCATGTGTACGATAACGAATCAGAGGTGCACCCTCTTTTACAAGCGTTGTTATAACAATCTCACCCATTTCGCCATCCGGAACCGGCTCTAAGGTTACAGGATCAAGAATCTCGATATAGATATAATCATCCCAGTAATGCATACCGTTGTCATATTTACAGCTGATTCCGATACCCGGTCCATAGATCTCTGTCAAACCATAGATGTCATATAATTCAATTCCCAGTTCCTCTGAGATACGTTTTCTCATCCTTTCGCCCCAGCGTTCAGAACCGATCACACCCTTCTTCAGGCAAATCTTATCTTTGATACCACGTTTCTCGATCTCCTCTGCAAGAAGAAGTGCATAGGAAGACGTCGAACAAAGGACAGTAGATTTCATGTCCTGCATCATCTGAAGCTGTTTATCCGTATTTCCCGGTCCCATAGGTATGACCATAGCACCCAACTTCTCTGCTCCATTCTGGAAGCCGATTCCTGCCGTCCAGAGTCCATATCCCGGTGTGATCTGAATACGATCCATATTCGTGATACCTGCAAGCTCATAACAACGCTTGAACATGATTGCCCAGTCATCTACATCCTTTGCTGTGTATGGAATAATAACCGGAAGTCCTGTTGTTCCTGATGATGAATGGATACGAACGATCTCACTTTCCGGTGCTGTCATTAAACCAAGTGGATATGCATCTCTCAGGTCTTTTTTTTCTGAAAATGGAAGCTTCTTAAAATCCTCCGGTGTCGAAATTCTTGTAATTCCTGCTTCCTCCAGCTTCTTTCCATAAAAACTTTCAGCCTTAATCAATGCTTCGATCTGTTTATTGACCTGACTGATCTGTAACTCTGAAATCTCCATTATTTATCCTCCAAACTTTCTATTTTATAAAATATTTTTATTGTATATAATCAAGTGCTCTGAAATTCAGCTCATGTAATTTTTCCGGCAATCTTTTTATCAAAGCCTGTTTGATATCTTCTTTTTCAAGTCCAAGCATACCGGTCGAGATTGCGGCTCCCAGCATCAAGACATTTAACACCTTTGCAGACCCAAGAGTTTCACATGCCTGATCTGTATCGATCACCAAAACCTGATCTACCTGTGTCTTCAGATATTCGATCATAGATGCTCCGTTATAACCGGTCTTCGCCAGCGATGCTGTAACCGGCATAACCGCACGATTGCTGACGACAACTGCTCCGTTTTTTTTCAGATAAGGAAGCATCCGCACCGTTTCTCCCGGTTCAAATCCCAGGATCATATCTGCTGTTCCTTTTGCTATCATTGGTGAATACAGATTTTCACCCATTCTTACGTGGCTGAATACGCTTCCTCCGCGCTGTGCCATACCGATCGTTTCCGCACTCATAACCGGGATTCCTTTCTCCATAGCTGCGGCTGCGATCAGCTTGGATGCAAGCACTGTTCCCTGTCCACCGACACCACACAGAATAATATTCTTATTCATTATGCCTGCCCCCTTTCTTCTTGTCCGTCCCCGATTGCATGTACCGGGCAGAGTTGGCTGCACAAAGTACATCCTGTACAGAGACTTTCATCGATACAAACCTTGCCTTCAAATGCGTAAAGTGCCGGACAGCCGATCTCTCTGATACATTTCTGGCAACCTATACATGCATCTGTATCTATATGCATACATCTGGACGACTTCGTAATGGCTATACATGGAGATTTGAAAATAATTGCCTTCACACCCGGTTCTGCTGCAACACGCGCAACTGTCTGTACCGCTGCTTCATGCTCAAATGGATTGATCGTCTCTACTGTCTTAAGACCAATTCCCTTTAAGATACCAACAATATCAATCTTATTTACAATATCTCCCATCATCGTATGTCCGGTTCCAGGATGTGGCTGGTGTCCTGTCATAGCCGTCGTGGAATTATCAAGAACGATCAATGTCATATCTGCCTGATTATAAACCGCATTTACGACGCCGGGAATTGCTGACGCGAAGAATGTAGAATCTCCAACAAATGCAAAACATGTCGTATCCGGTTCTGTATGATAAACACCCTGCGCAATTCCAAGCCCTGCGCCCATACACAGACAAGTGTCAACCATATCAAGCGGCATGGCATTTCCAAGTGTATAACATCCGATATCTCCACAAAAGATTGTCTTCTTTCCCTTCATAGCGCATTTTACATCATAAAAGGAAGCACGATGAGGACAACCTGCACATAATACAGGTGGACGTACCGGAAGCTCCGGCATCTCTGCCAACTCTTCCGACTGATTGTTCTTTTCACCTGCGGTAAGCGCCTTGTACCGGTCTACTGCAATACCCTGATCCAATAAGAACTGTGTGATACTGTCCTTTACACTGTCAATCGTGTTCTCACCTGAGGCTGCTACATGACCGGTCAGCTTACCATAGATCTTTACCGGGAGATGATATTTGCCCGCTATATAGGTAAGCGCACGTTCGATCACCGGATCTAATTCTTCCACACATAAAACCGCATCTAACTGTTCCAGATATTCAACTGCTTTTCGCTCCGGGAACGGAAATGGGGTCGCTACTTTAAATATCGCTATTTTTTCTGCATCGTCTCCCAGGGCTTCCATTGTATATGTATAATTGATTCCACCGGTTGCAATACCAAATCTTGTCTCTATCTTCCTGCTCACAACATTTCTGTCATATTCAGAAAAGGCATCCCCCAGCTCGACATTTCGCTTTTCAATATTACGATGTGCCTGAAAGGACAGCTTCGGGAAAATAACCCACCGTTTGGAATCTTTCACAAATCCTTCCGATTCATTCTTTTTGTATTCTGCCGCATCCTTTACTTCAATCGTTGCATATCCATGACACACTCTTGTTGTCGGTCTTAAGAATACAGGTGTTTTATATTTTTCCGAGTACTCAAAGGCCTCCTGTACCATTTCATAAGCTTCCTGTGCCGATGTAGGATCAAAGCATGGAACCTTTGAAAATGCTGCAAATGTCCGCGTATCCTGTTCTGTCTGTGATGAGATCGGCCCCGGATCGTCGGCAACCAGAATCACCATACCGCCTTTTACTCCCACATACTCCAGACTCATCAACGGATCAGATGCCACATTTAATCCGACCTGCTTCATTGTTACCATAACTCTCGCTCCTGAATAAGCAGCACCGGCTGCTACCTCCATGGCAACCTTCTCGTTAACCGACCATTCTACATAACAGTCATTTGTTCTGTTCTTTGCAACCGTCTCAAGTACCTCTGTCGATGGCGTTCCCGGATATCCGGAAATCAAATTTACCCCGGCAGCAATTGCCCCAAGCGCAATTGCTTCATTTCCCATTCGAAATTCCTTATGCATCTTTCTAACTCCTGTAATAATCTTGTGAATAATTTTTATTATAAATCTTTAAAATGAAATTCTTTCTTTCCTGTTGCATAATCATCTACAATCTGTCCACATCCAAACAGCTTGTATTTATAAGTAACAAGCCCTTCCAGACCAACCGGACCTCTTGCGTGGATCTTTCCTGTACTGATTCCAACCTCTGCACCAAAACCATAACGGAAACCATCCGCAAACCTAGTTGAACAATTCTGATAAACTCCGGCAGAATCTACCATCTGCATAAATAATTCTGCAGTTTCCGCATTTTCGGTAATGATACTGTCTGTATGATGGGAACCGTATTTATTGATATGTGCGATCGCATCATTTACCGTATCTACAATCTTAACAGAAACAATCAGATCCAGATATTCTTTGAACTCCTGTTCACCGATTGTCTCTCCGCCAATCAGATCTGTTACTTCCTTTGTTCCACGAAGCGTAATTCCATTTTCCTTTAATGCTTTTGCAAGAACCGGAAGAAATTTTCCTGCTATATCTCTATGGATTAACAAAGTTTCCACTGCATTACATGCTGCTGTATACTGGGTCTTTGCATCGATAATAATCGGAATCGCTTTATTTGGATCATAATCTCTATCTACATAAATATGACAGATTCCATCTGCATGTCCCATAACAGGAATCTTTGTATGATTCATAATATACTGAACGAAACTGTTCGATCCTCTCGGTATCAGAAGGTCAACCGTCTCATGACACGACAGAAGTTCATCAATCTCACTGTGCTGCTCTGCCTGAAGCATACAATCTGCCGGCAACCCTGCATCTATTATACTATCATGTATAATCTGAAACAGGATACGATTGGTATATGTTGTCTCCCTACCACCCTTTAGTATCGCACAATTTCCACTCTTAATACAAAGAGATGATATCTGAACAAGTGCATCCGGTCTTGCTTCAAAAATAACTCCGATAACACCAATCGGACAGCTGACACGATTCAGAACTAATCCCTCATCCAACTGGCGTTTTAATGTCACCTTCCCTAATGGGTCAGGCAGAGCAACTAACTGCTCAATTCCTTTTATAACATCTCTTAGTTTTCCCTCATCAAACTTCAAGCGTTTCTTCACTGCCTGTGCAATATGATCTTCTTCTGCCGCTGCCAGATCTCGTTTATTCTCTTCAAAAATCTTTGCCGCATTTGCCCTTAAATTCTCTGCAACCATTAGAAGTGCTTTATTTCTCTGTTCTACAGAGGAAGCTGCCAGATAAGGTGCTGCCGCTTTCATTTTTATTGTTTCTTCTTTTATTCCCATACCTTTTTCAATAGCTGCCTGCTATTATCGTTCCTTCCTATTACAATACATCTGTAATTATTGTTCTTATTTATCTGATATAATATATCAGAATAATACCCTTTTTCACACAGTTTATGTATGATTCACCATATCTATTTTATAGATTTATGTATATAATTGCAATAAAAATACATAATCTTTTACCATTATATCAGTTTTTATATACCATAACAGCCTTCAATATCCGGCTATCTAAGAATAACATGCCGTTGCTTTTTAATTTTTATATTTTACAATCTTTTATGAGGTACAGAATGATTATTTCATATTTCAAATTAATATTTATAAACAAAAAAAGAAAGCGTTTTGACGCTTTCTTTTTTTAAACTATTTCATGTACCTTCAGAATTTCATACAGAAAGTCTTGCGACTTCATCTTTTCCAATCTCTTTCTCGCTTATCTTTCGAACCTCTCAGGATAAGTCTTCGACCTATTAGTATCTGTCAGCTGAATGCGTTACCGCACTTACA